>CAYUUJ010000008.1:0-14012 GCA_964447845.1 uncultured Anaerolineaceae bacterium | reverse complement strand
TACAAGGTGCTGCGCCAAGCGGCCAGGAAATCAGTCATAAATAGAAGTAGCAGTACAAGGTGCTGCGGCAGACTTTCTAGAAAAAAAGTCCTTAATAGCAAAAGCAGTACAAGGTGCTGCGCCAAGCGGCCAGGAAATCAGTCATAAATAGAAGTAGCAGTATAATTCGCGCCATATGGATATTCGTGCGGGTGTAATTACTGCTGCGATCCTTGCAGCTGTGGGCGCCTTTTTCAGTCTGCGGGCTGGGATCCGGGCGATCCAATCTGCGCGTCAATTAACTTTCTATCGCCTGCGCAATGAACGGATGGCATCCGGCTGGCAGTTATTCGGGCTGGCGATCGGAATGGTTGGGCTGGCAGCCTGGTTGGCATTTTATGGTGAGCCTGCCGCCTATCAATATTTTCCGCCTTCGCCCACAGCTTCGCTCACCCCCACCATAACAGCCATTCCCACGATTACCCTCTCACCTACGATTACGTTAACCCCCACGCTCACCGAGACGCCATTGACCACCGATACCCTGACGCCAACGTCCACGCCTTTCCTGCCGATCGGGATCGAAGCTCTTTTCCAAAGTTCAGTCACACCCAATCCGGATGCTGCTTTCAGTCCATTGGTATTTTCCACACAATATGATGGTGTAGAGGCCATCGATCCTCAAACTGTTTTCGAAAATCCGATCGATACCCTGTACGGAGTTTTTACATACGATCAAATGCTGCCCGGTGCGCAATGGACGGCCTTATGGATCCGGGATGGCGAATTGGTGCATTATGAGACGAAGCCGTGGGATGGAATGACTGGCGGATACGGGTACACGGACTGCCAGGATCCCGTCGCGGGATGGCAACCGGGTACCTACGAAGTTCAGATTTTTGTGGGCACGGATTGGAAAGTGGTGGGCCGCTTCATTGTGGTTGGGGAGCCACCGACCCTCACGCCTACCCTCTCGCCAACTTTTACAATGACCCCCACCCGCACGCATACACCCACCCCCACCAAAACCAGGCTTGCCGGGTCAACTCCCTAGGTACGCGTGGCCCCTCATTCTTTTCAAGACTTCTACCCTGATAGCCTGGCTCACTGTTATGGCTGTGGCCGGCTGAACGAATACGGCCATCAGATCAAAAGCTATTGGGATGGTGATGACTCGATTTGTTATTTCATGCCGAAAGCTCACCACATCGCGATCCCAGGTTATGTCTACGGCGGCTTGCTCGCCTCGCTGATCGATTGTCATGGGACCGGCACTGCATCCGCGGCTGCGTACCGCGCCGAGGGCCGGAGCATGGATAGCGAACCGCCATTGCGTTTCCTGACAGCCTCCCTGCATGTAGATTATCACAAGCCGACACCGTTGGGTATCGAATTGGTTGTGCGCGGCAAAGTGAAAGAGATCAAAGGCCGCAAGATGGTGATCGAGGAATGGATCACCGCCCAGGGAGAGATTACAGTGCGCGGGGAAGTGGTTGCGGTGCAAGTACCCGAAACAAAAATCGAAAAGTAGGGGCGCAGCATGCTGCGCCCCTACTTTTCGAAATACTCCCGCATCGGTTCGAAATAGGATTCCGGCCAGCCCTGGCGATATGAATCCACTTGATCTTCCGGGATATCGCTGTGGATCAAAGTCAACTTTGTTCCGCCATCCACCGCTTCAAGCAACACCTCCAGGCGTGAATCGGGCACCTGCTCTGGAAACTCACTCGTCCGCCAGGCCTGCACGATGCGGCGTCCGGGCTCCAGTTCGAGGGTCTTTCCAGAGATATATCCATCCCAGGCGCTGAACTTGCCCCCAACTTTGCCGACCACTTTGGCGGGGCTGCCGGTTAATCCAGTGTGACCCTCGCTGCCCATCCAGGCGTTGTAAATTTCGTCCGGGCTGGCAGGCAGTACGATCGAAAGTTCAAATCCGTTATTCATGGCTCTCCTAAACTGTTCGCAATCCCGCCTTGGCTGTGATCACGCTGGCGATGCGCGCAGCCAGGCGGGCATTGTTCAATAATAATGACAGGTTGGCATTTAAGGATTTATTTTCGGTTAACTCACTGATGCGTTGAAGCAGGAACGGGGTCAGGGCCTGACCGTGAATTTTTCCCCGTATGGCCTCCGCCGAAGCTTCCTCGATGATCGGCTCCATCTCGGACCTGGGAATGGAATCCGTTTCAGGGATCGGATTCGCGACCAGGACCGCGCTATGCATTCCGGCTTTCCAGTGTGCCCTCGCAAAACCTGAAATGTCCTCCGGCGAGTCCAATCGCACACTGACCTTTAACCCGCTTTCGCGCGAATAAAAAGCGGGGAACTCGTCGGTTTGATATCCGATCACCGGTACACTCATGGTCTCCAGATATTCAAGTGTGGCCGGCAGGTCCAGGATGGCCTTGGCGCCCGCACAGACCACGATCATCGGTGTATCCGCTAATGCCTGCAGGTCTGCGGATATATCGAAGGGCGCCTCGCGATGGACACCACCGATCCCGCCCGTGGCAAAAACCTGGATACGCGCCTGGTGTGCAGCGAACATGGTGCCGGCAACCGTCGTTCCGCCGCTGGCTTTCTGAAAGATGGCTGTGGCGAAGTCGCGGCGGCTGATCTTCATGCCACCCTCGCGAGCCAATCGCTCCAATTCTGCCTCCGTCAGGCCGGCTCGAATTTGTCCATCCAAAACGGCGATGGTTGCCGGGATCGCGCCCTGCTCGTGGACCGCGGCTTCCATGTCGCGCGCCAGGTTCAGGTTTTGCGGGTAGGGCAATCCATGCGTGATAACCGTTGATTCCAGGGCGACGATCGGCGTTCGAGTTTTCAACGCACGTGCCACGTCGGTGGAGAAGATAAATTCACTCATCCTTTGGATCAAAAATGGAACCAGTGATACCCGCCGCTGCGTAGAATATCATCCAGATGCGCGATCGCTTGTTCAAGAACCGCCAAATTTCTGCGAACTTCTGTCTGGTGCGTGGTTTTTTGCAGTTCTTTTTCCATAAATTCCTTGGCTTCGATGAGCTGCTCTCGATATCCGTTGACGATCGACCCGGTGATCTGCCTTGGCCGTATGGGTCGGATCGTGGAGGAGGAGATCTTTCGATACCGTTCGATCGGGATATTCCGGATCATCTTGATCGTCTTCTCAAGGAAGGCTTTCTTTTGTTCGTTTTTAATAGCCCTAGGACTTCCCTCAAGGGCATTTTTGTTGCTGATCAGCCAGGCTTGAAAATGACGCTCGGGCACGATCACGTCAGGTGTTTTCCAGGTACCCACATCGATCCAAACCAACTCGAGACCTTTGTCCCTATACAGGTTTCTAAATTGATCCTTGAAAAGTTCGGTTACATCAGGACGGGCAGTGAACCTGGGAGCTTTCTCGTCCGGATCGATTTTTTCAGGGATTCCCTGCCCGGGGCTCAGATTCTGCGTTTGCTGTTCTACCGCGTTCTTTAAATCGCTCACTTTGCGTGCTTCGGGCTGGCTGAAACTGGCCAGGAACTCGGTCAATTTCCTCTGGCCTATGAATTTCTTAAACTCGGCATGCAGTAAACCGGCAATGGTTAATGTATTGTTGCGGGCATGGTAGCGGCTGCTGCCGGCCAGCTCCTTGGATCTTCGGTTCACCCTGCGGGACTCTTCGTAGATCAGTTTCTCGATTACCTGTTCACTCCGGAAGGGATGAGGTTCTCTCAGATTTTTTTGCCTGCTGCCGCGATCCACACTGTAACGGATCTGTACATCTGCCGCTTTCACGATAATCCCGTCCTGGCTGCGCTCCGCGATATCCTTTCCGTCATCGAGACGGATATGTTGATCACGCAGATCGATCGCCTGACGGAAACGCTCGAAGCCGGTCAGCCGTGCCGGCCCTCTGACTGTCGGACCGATCACGTGCGGTGTGCCGTCGGGATTTTCGAATAAGGCAGCTGAATCCATCTCTACCATCACATAGCCCGGCCCGCCGATGGAGTAGATCAGTGATTCCTCCCTGCCAATGAATTCACCCTCCCGGATCAACGCCGTTTCACTGCTGCCGCCCAACGCCACCTCCCAGATGAATTTACGCGCCAGGTCAATGGGCTTTTCAAAGATATCTGCCAGAAAACGGGCGGCATTATGCAGGGCGATGACGAACGGAAAGATGAATATCGGAAGGTAACGCAGAAGGATCGGCCAACCGTCGAAGGCGAATCTCAACATTTCGGTAAACGGGTTTGTAGTGAAGGTCTGTGCAACGGCCGGGTTGAAGATGTAAATAAAAATATTGCGTGCGTGATCCGCCCACTCGGGCAGGAGATGTGCTCTCAAGAGGACGAAACCTGTCAGGACTAGAAAAAGGAGAGTGATAGCCCTACCGCGCCACTCGGCTCGTTCAAAAGTTAGAGCATAAATAAAATTTATGCTCTGATCGCGGATCTCACCGATCTGAGCCTTGAAAAGCTCCCATTCGTGGCGGAGCAGCGATCTGGGTTTATCGGAGGATGCCAGGGTTGTCATTCTGGGTCGGTCTCCAGCCATTGAATGATCTCTTCCAGGGCTTCGCGTTCCTCATTCGCAGTATTCTCGGCGCGGTCGTTCCGAATCAAAAATTGTCTTGAACGCATCATCAGGATCCTGGCTGTCTCGGTTAGGTTGACAGCCTTGTCCTTTTTTGATATCAGGTTTTCGCTGAGTTCCAGCGCATATTTTGAGATGGCTTGCTCTTCCCCCTGAATGCCTGCCAGATGGCGGTAGATCTTGATCTGCTCGTTCTCGGCTACCGCATTTGTCAGCCAGTTGGCTTTCCAGTTTTCCACCAGGTGCGTGTCTACCGCAGGTAAAACACGCAAGCCGCCGATGTTGACATCCAATACCCGGATGCCCCGCTCTTTCAACAACTTGAATTCATCGCTTTCTCTTTTCCCCGGCATCAGTTCACCCTCATTATTGAGGATGGGTATTCTTTGCTCCATCAGCCTTTGTTGTATCATCAGGTTGATCATCTGCAGGGCTGTCAGCCTCTCAGGCTGGGAGTCATTTCCATTCTGAGGCGATTCTGTTTCCCCGGATTTATCCGTCTTGTTGTTCCCGGTGT
Source organism: uncultured Anaerolineaceae bacterium (assembly GCA_964447845.1). Taxonomy (GTDB): domain Bacteria; phylum Chloroflexota; class Anaerolineae; order Anaerolineales; family Villigracilaceae; genus DASXQN01. The sequence continues at coordinate 8,950 of CAYUUJ010000008.1, read as the reverse complement.
AACCCTTCAGTCTGGAATTGAGCCCGTGCAGCATATTGGTTAACGTATCTTCCATGAAACCCTGCGGCCCGGCTTCGACCGGGTTGCTAAGCGCAGTCAGGTCACTTCCTGGAACTGGTTGATTGGAAGGCTGGTCATCGAGCAGCGGTGGATTTTGGTCGGCCTTGAATAGCTGATCCAGCTTGAATTTGCTTAAGTACTCACGCCAGAGATCTGCGGCTAGAAAAGCGGGCAGTTCATTCCAGGCCATCTTATACCGATTGGTATCGATAAGCTCATTTGGATTAACAGCTTGTCCGATGACGGCTTTTTCGATAGCCTTCTTATCGGTCTTCTCCCTCTCCGAGTCTTTGCTAAATCCGAAGAGGGATCCGCGCTCGCCTTTTTTGACGACACCGGTATCCAGCCTGAAGACCACCTCAATGCTGGGAATGATCTCGATCCCATCCCGCGTCAATCCGCTGACCTTAAGGCCGCGCTCTTGAACGGCCTTTAGTTCGGCGGAATTTTCTTCAGGGGTTTTAAAGGGGTCCTCTTCCTCGCCCGGGCCGATCCGTTGGATCTGCACATGCAGATCCACCACGTCATCTTTGGTGATGTATTCGTGGCCATCCGTAAAATTGACTCCTGGCCCGAAGACGTTCTTGAAGGAAGCACCGGCGCGGGTCACGGCTGCGCTGGCTGTATCCAGCCAGATCACGCCCGGACCGCGGCGATGCAGTTCGTCCGGATTTGCGACTATCTCACCGTCCCGGACGAAGATCACCGGGCCGCGTGTTCCTCCCAGGTAGGCAAAAAGCCGGTCGAAGATCTTCCGGCGTTCCTGGAATGTCTGTACGGGCAGGATAAATTGTGAGAAAAATACCAGCCAAAGGTTCAAAAGAATAATGAACAGTGCCACATCGAAAGCCATGGAGATAAGGTTGGCTCGAAAACCGCCCATCCGGTAAACCATGCCAAGATAGACACCCAGCCCCAAGACCATGCTAATGATCAGCCACCAGGGCCATTTTGAAGAACGGCTGTCTTCCATCGTATAGATTTTATAACAGAATCCTGCAAACAGGCAACCAGGCATCCCGTGTACAATCGGCGCATGGGTCAATTACGGGTCGAATTTCATTGTCATACAAATGCTTCCGGGGATTCGTTGACCCATCCACTGGACCTGGTTAGGATCGCCCGGCGCAGGGGATTGGACCGCGTGGTCGTGACGGATCACAATACGATCGCAGGTGCGCGGGCAGCTCATGCGCTGGATACCGACCTGATCATCGTCGGTGAGGAGATCATGACCACCCGAGGCGAGATCCTGGCCGCGTTTTTAACCGAGGAAATCCCTCCCGGCCTGACCCCAAAGGAGACAATCCGGCGTTTACGTGAACAGGGCGCTTTCATCAGTGTTTCTCATCCATTTGATCGTTGGCGATCGGGCGGTTGGCAGGAGCTGGATCTGCTTGAAATCCTGCCGCTTGTGGATGCGATTGAGACCTATAACTCGCGTTGCATGTGGCCGGGGTTCAATCAGCGTGCAAAAAATTTCGCAAAACAACATGATATCCCGGGAACAGTGGGTTCGGACGCACACGCGGCATTCGAGTTGGGTCGTTCGATCCTGATACTGGATCCATTTGAGGGTCCGGACGGGATGCGGAGCGTCATCCGGAATGCACATTCACAGCTCAAATGGTCCCCGCCCTGGTTTCATTTTACGTCGCGTTACGCCTCGATTCTCAAAAGATGAAAATTGGTCTTGACACGTATTTGGAGGCATGATAATCTTGCGACATCGTGCCCGGTTCGCCTTGGAAAGCGATAAGGCGTCGGGCGAATTTTATTCTCAGCAGGAGAAAAGAAGATGACCGAACGTTTTGTTGGATCCGTCAAATGGTTCAATGCGACCAAGGGGTATGGCTTTATCGGCCGCGAGAGCGGCGAGGACGTATTCGTCCATTACACTGCAATTCAGTCTGATGGCTACCGCAAATTGGAAGCCGAACAAAAGGTGAAATTTTCCGTGGAGGAAGGGCCAAAGGGCCTTCAGGCCGCAAACGTGATACCAATTTCGTAAGATTTTTACTTGCGAAACAAACAGTGGCGCCAAAGCGCCACTGTTTTTAATTTCTCATCCAGGAGTATGATTGCCGGGAGACATCTTATTTGCTAGAATGATGAAAAAGGAGCATGCGATGAAACGCTGGCAGGGATCCTGTATTGGCGCACTTCTGGTTTTATTGATCGGTGGAGGCTCGTTGATCTTTATCGTTCCCGTGGGCGGCGCCGTGATCGTCGGCATGCCGCCTGTCTTTGACAGGCTCACCGCCTATGTGATCTGTCCGGAGGCGGCAGATTACTCATACAATGATTATGGTAGCGTCCCGATCGACTCTACCAATCCAAGCGGCGGCACGGGCCATTACACCGAGCTGACCTGCGTTTATCATGATGGCTCGCAGAAGACTTTTCCGAACGAGGAAGTGGCATTGAAAGGCCTCGGAGCTGCCTTTGGCCTGGCAGGGCTTTGCGGAGGCGCGGCCGTGTTGCTCCTAATGGTCGTCGCCGCGCTGATTGGGGGACGATTGGTGAGGCCCAAGACAATCGCATAAAAACAAAGGCCCCGATGATTTTTATCGGGGCCTTTGTATAAGAGCCCGACATGTCTGCCGTTACATGTTATTTATCTAATTTCTTCCTGAAGGCTTCCGTCAGCGCGGGGACGATCTGGAACAGATCGCCGACCACGCCGTATCTCGCCACCTTGAAGATCGGAGCGTCGGCATCTTTATTGATCGCCACCACGATCTTGGCGCTGCGGATGCCGGCGATATGCTGAATGGCGCCGGAAATACCGCACGCGATGTACAGATCGGGCGCCACGGTCTTGCCTGTTTGCCCTACCTGGGATGCATAAGGAATATAGCCCGCATCCACGGCTGCGCGCGAGGCGCCGACCGCGCCGCCCAGCACGGAGGCCAGCTCACCGATCAAGGCAAAGCCCTGTTGGGCGCGCCAGATCTCGGCCTGCTTTTCGTCCATGCCGGCGGGCGGGGTCAACGACGGATTGTTGGAGACACCGCGTCCGCCGGAGACCACCACGCCGGAATCGGTCAGGTTCACTTTGCTTTCGGAGGTCGCATACCCGTCCACTTTGGACAATGCATCCGGTTTGACTTCAACCTTTATGGCCGTACCGGTTTTATTTGCATCCGATGCGGGCTTGGGGAATGCGCGTCCGCGAATGGTCACGATCTGCGGTTTTCCGGTTGAAATAGTTTTCTCGAATAGTTTTCCCTCGAAGATCGGGCGCGTGGCAACGATCTGATCGCCTTTGGCTTCCAGGGCTGTGACATCTGTTGTTACACCTGTATTCAGATCCATCCCGGTCATGGCAGCTAATTCGCGGGTGCGCGCCGTGGTCGGGAACAGGATCAGGTCCGGGGTCGAAGCGGAAGCGAGCGCCGAGAGGGTGGAGGCAAACGGTTCGGCGCGGTAATCCAAAAGGGCCGCGTCGTCCGCGGCGAGCACCTCGTCGGCGCCATATTCAAAAGCGGCTTTCACGATTTTCTCCACACCGGATCCCAGGATGATCGAGCTGACGGAACCCAGCGTTTTGCCGAGTCCAAGCGCTTCCCAGGAAGCGGGTTGGACCTCACCTTTGAAGTGGTCGATATAAACAAATGTCTTCATAGCACCTTCTCCGCCAGGATCTTCTCGGCCAGTTTTTCAGCGATGGCCTGAGGACTGTCACCGGTGATGATCTCAACCGTGCTCTCGCGGCTGGGCGGGCTGACGATTTCGGTGCGCGTGACGATCGCCGCAGGTGCTGAAGCGCCCAGGTCCGCCAATGACCAGACCGGGATCTCGGCTTTGGACGCTTTACGGATGCCCATGAAAGACGGATAGCGCGGCTCGCCGATACTTTGGATAACGCTGACGACCGCGGGCAATTTGGCGCTGACGGTTTGGCGGCCCTCTTCGATGACGCGCTCAACCGTTACGCTTCCCGCGTCGACTTTGATCTGGCCGGCCAGCCCGAGCATCGGCCACCCGAGCAGGCGCGCCGTCTGCGGTGGAGTGAGACCGGAACCGTTGTCGAGTGACTGGCGGCCGAAGACCACCATGTCCACGCCGCCGATCTTCTGGATGGCCGCGGCCAGGATGCGCGCCGCGCCTTGTGTGTCCAGATTTTCCAGGGCCGGGTCGGAGACCAGGATGGCATCGTCCGCGCCCATGGCGAGCGCGTGCTTGAGCGCATCCCTGGCAGATTCGGAGCCGATGCTCAGCGCGGTGACAGTGCCGCCGGCCGCTTCCTTCTGCTGCAACGCGCCTTCCATGGCGTACTCATCGAACGGGTTGATCACCAGCGGCGCGTCTCCGTACGAGACTTTCCCGCCCTCGGCCTTGACCTTGGCTTCGCTGTCGGGTACTTGTTTGATGCAGGCGATTATTTTCAAGGGATTGCTCCTGTTTGAGAAGGATTATTCTTTATCGTCGGGAATCCTTTTCTACATTCATCTCGATAGAGTTGGTAAAACACCTCTTTTGTCATTCCAAAAGCTTGTTCAAATGCTACTTTGTTTGGCATGTTTGCCAGATACGTATAGTAATTTATTATTACCTTAAAACCATCCGGGTTCACCTTTACCAGTAATCTTGTTGCCACATCGCCGATAGCGTACATTTCAGGGTAACGTTGGTCGGCATTTGAACCCTCAAGGATTGAGAGGGGAATTTCATTGTAAGAACAGTAAGGATTGACCTGTTCAGCCATCCCAATCTCCTGGTCAAAAATGCTCCCTCTCCATCCAGAATTCATTCCAGTATTTGTAAATTGCTCGAGAGTCGAAAAGTAATTTGCCACTCCCTCTGTAAGCCACCGTAGGTCTATCAGGCCCATATTCAGGTGTTTTGTGAATGCGAACTGACACATCACATGAGCTGTTTCGTGACTTACTCTGGCAGCCATAACTGACGGATTTGTTTTAAGATCCTGCCAACCCACTTTGAAGGCATCTATAGCAATTACTTCACCGCTTTCGCCGGTAGTGATTTTTACCTGAAATCCATTAGGTGAACAACCTAGGTTAATATAATACCAATAAGCTTCGTGCACAGTGGTTTTGACTAAGGTCACTATATTGTCTGAAATTGCCTCGTCATAAACGAATTCGATGGAAGTTGGAAGTGCTGGAATTGCCGTGGCAGTTGGCTTAGAAGTGGAAGTCGGTATCGGCGTTATGGTTGCTGTCAAGGTGGGAATCGAAGTCACTGTCGGCTCTTGGACGGCAGGCGTGCAACTTGTCAAAAACAAAGGTAGTAAAAAGAAAATTGAGAATTGTTTCATTTTGATTTTCTGCCAAATTATCTCATTATTCATGACTGTCTGCCTGCCAGCACAACCCGGCTCACACGTTATTGCGAGGAGGCCGAGCGAAGCGCGGATTTCGCACTCAGCCTACCTCTGCGCTTCGACACCTTCGGTCAGCGCGGCGACTGGGGAAGTGGAGCACCGTGCGGTTTTCCTTAGTGTACTTCGTGTCCTTAGTGGTTAAAAACCGTTCTAACTACATCATTCTGCAATCAGCATTCTACAATCATCATTGAATTCTAATCTGGCTGAGCAGCTTGCCCGTTTTCAAATCCAGTTCGCAGGCGTGTCCGCTGATCGTATAAGTGGATATGGTCTTTCCGTCTTCGTTGAGTCCAATGCGGGAGAACAAGGTATTGGGGTCCGGCTTTTCGGCCCTCCATAACACGTCGCCATCGGGGGAGACGAGATATAGATTTGACCCGTTACGAGGGAAGCCGCTGGGATTTTCCAGCACAACATCCCCCAGCGAGATCCGGACTACCTTCTCAATTTTTGTGTGGAGAGGTTGAATGTTATGCATGCCAGACTTCTTCATCATAGGCGGGAAGCTCACATCGCAGGGGATTGTCCGCCCTCTCGCCCAGGGCGTAGCCGGCCTGAATCAGCGTTTGAATCTCGGAACTGCCTTCGTAGATCATGGCGCCTTTGGAATTGCGCAGGTAACGCTCCACATCATACTCGTCGCTGTAGCCGTACGCGCCATGGATCTGAATGGCCTCAGCCGCGGCATTGAAAGAGGCTTCGGTGGCGAATTTCTTGGCATAGGACGTCTCTCGTGTGCAGCGCAGACCTTGATTCTTCATCCAACCCACCTGGTAGTAGAGTAGACGCGCGATCTCATAATCTTGAGACATCCTGGCGATCTTCTCCTGGATCAATTGGTGCTCGGCGATCGGCTTTCCGAACGTCTGGCGCGTCCTGGCGTACTTCACGCTGGCATCCAGTGAGGCGCGGATCAAGCCCGTCGCTCCGGAGGCAACCGTATAGCGCCCATGGTCGAAACCGGACATGGTGATCTTGAATCCCTCGCCATCTTCGCCCAGTCGGTTCTCGACCGGCACCTTCACATCTGTGAACGAAATCCAACCAGTTGCACCGGCGCGCACGCCGAGCTTGCCGTGCAGGTCACCGGTCTTTACGCCAGGAGAATGCAGATCAACGATAAAGGATGACAGAGCTTGAGACGACTTGGAGGCGGAAGGGTTCGTTTTAACGGTCACCAGAGCCAGGTCCGCTTTGGAAGCGAGCGAGATCCACATCTTCTCGCCGTTCAGGATGTAATGTTCGCCGTCGAGTTTGGCAGAAGTACGCAGCGCGGCCACATCCGAACCCATGCCTGGTTCAGTGAAGGCGCCACATCCGATCTTCTCACCCTTTGCCAGCGGAATGAGCAATCTCTGTTTCTGATCTTCGGTACCCCATTGGAAGATGCTCATCGCGCACAACCCGGTGTGGACGGATATCACCACTCGTAGATGTGTGTCCACAGCCTCGAGTTCTTCGCAGGCCAGGCCCCAGGCCAGGTAATCCGCACCCTGGCCGCCATAGCGGACTGGGAAGGGCAGGCCGAGAATGCCAAGTTCGCCGAGACGTTTGAGCACCCACGGGATCGGCTCCTGTTTGCGATCGAACTCTTTGATGGCCGGCGCGACTTCCTTCAGGGCAAAGTCGCGGATCGTTTTTTGGATCAAAAGGTGTTCGGGGGACAGGGAAAAATCCATGGATTCTCCGGATAAAGATGAATCAATTATAAGCGCAGTAGCGAATAAAAAAGCCCGGCGCGTTTGGCGGCGCCGGGCTAGGGAAGGTGGGTATCTCTCATTTGTGTTCGATACCCATTTTGCTCAGTTCGTCTGCATTGAACTGGTCGAGGAACAGGTCCGCGCCAGCCATCAGTCCGATGAGCAGGAGGACGATCAAGGCTGCGATGATTAGCATTGGGGTCTCCTTTCTAACAGTGTTAACGCCTGGTATCTCAAAAAGATGCTTCCCCTAACGGTACTGCAATGTAGTCAGGATCCAGGTCAGCCGGGGCAAGAATATAGACGAGTCCCCAGCCGGTTTGTTCCGATGCATACGGAGCTGGAAACGGGTTTTTCTGCGTCATAAAATCATGTTATTTTGTGCTCAGGTTGACAAAAGAAACAATTGAGATAAAATAGGCAGGCATGTAAGCCGAAGTGGCGGAATTGGCAGACGCGCTAGGTTCAGGGCTTAGTGGCCGCAAGGTCGTGAGGGTTCAAGTCCCTCCTTCGGCACTCATGACAAGACCCGCTTTTGAGCGGGTTTTTGTTTTTCACACACACAGCTGGCGAACGAGGCGGGTTTTTGGAGGAATTTTGTCCATATTTTCCACTGCGCGGCAATTAATCAGCGGTATAATTGTCTTATTACTACGGTCTGCTTCATTATTAAGCAGGACACGAAGCCAGGAAGCCAAGCCTTCGTGTCTTTTTATGCCTGCTGAGAAATTCAATTCGGGAAAGATGCATGGAAATCGGTAGCGTTCAACAAGTCGACATAGACCAGCAAATGCGCTCGGCGTACCTCGATTACGCCATGAGCGTGATCGTGGCGCGCGCCCTGCCGGATGCCCGGGATGGGCTTAAACCGGTCCATCGCCGAATCCTGTTTGCCATGCATGAACTGGGCATGCGCGCCAATAGTACTTATAAGAAATCTGCCCGTATCGTTGGGGAAGTGCTCGGGAAATATCACCCCCATGGCGACGCGGCGGTTTATGAGAGCATGGCCCGCATGGCGCAGGATTTCTCCATGCGCTATCTACTGGTGGACGGCCAGGGGAATTTCGGTTCGGTCGACGGCGACGCGCCGGCTGCCATGCGATATACCGAAGCCCGCCTGCACCGCATGGCTGAGGAATTGCTGGCCGATATCGAAAAAGAGACGGTGGATTTCGGCCCGAACTTCGACGATTCGCTCGAGGAGCCGCTGGTGCTTCCCGCCCGGCTGCCGAACCTGCTCCTGAATGGCACATCCGGGATCGCGGTGGGTATGGCCACTAATATCCCACCTCATAACCTTCGCGAACTAACTGCAGCCGTCAATTTCATGATCGAAAATTTTGACAGGCTGGACGACATTTCCGTGGAAGAACTGATGAAGTTTGTCACGGGGCCGGACTTTCCGACTGCAGGCATGATCGTCGGGACCGAAGGGATCGTTTCAGCCTATGGGACCGGCCGCGGCCGGATCGTGATGCGCGGCACGGCTCATATCGAGGAATCAAAAGCCGGCCGGTATGAGATCGTCATCACCGAGATCCCGTATCAGGTCAATAAGTCGGCATTGATCGAACGCATCGCCGAGCTCGTGCGGGAAGACAAGATCGATATGATCTCCGATCTGCGGGATGAAAGCGACCAACGCGGTATGAGCATCGTGATCGAGCTCAAGCGCGGCGCACAGCCCAAGAAAGTGTTGAACCAGCTTTATAAATACACGGCCTTGCAATCCACCTTTGGCGTCATGATGCTGGCGTTGGTGGATAATGAGCCGCGCACCCTGCCGCTCAAACGCGCGTTTCAGATCTTACGCGAGCGCAGGCAGACGGTTATT
>CAYUUJ010000007.1:0-14665 GCA_964447845.1 uncultured Anaerolineaceae bacterium | reverse complement strand
GCGACGGCCCCACACATCCACTTTGCCAACTTCGCCGCCAGAATCGCCGACCCAGCCTTTGACGCGCTCGACGAGGCCGTTAAAAGCGGCCTCATCCAGATCGGGCTGGATAATGCAAACCAGTTCGTAATTGCGCATGGGGATGCCTCCTTTCCATGGGTTTGCTCCTGTGCACACCGTGGGTGGCCGGGAGCGGAAAGGCACGATTTCACGTACCTGACAATAGGGCCGGATTTTACCACAGAACTACCTGCCTAATGGCAGATTTATTTCACATAAATCGGGTTGCTGAAAATCCAGCCGCGCTTCTTACCCAAATAATTTTTATAGGCCTCGATACGATACACGCCCGGGGCGGTGGTGATATGCGTGCAGGCTAGCTGTGTATTCCAGGTCTTCAACAGCATCCCGTCCTTGATCAGACGGATCTCCGCCAGCCCGGGCAGGTGTGCCTGCAAGGTCACGCCCCCCAACACGGCGATCTCACCGCCCATGATGATGGTCTTGTTCTCTTTCCCTTGTGCGGTGAAACGAAATCCACGTGTGGAAGCAGGCAGGTCGTAGCCAATAAAACAATGCCCGTTGGCGAGTTCCTCGTAAATAATGCGTTTATCGTAGATCGCGTCCCCGGTCAGTGGTTGGGAAGAGAGGATATGCGTGTTGACGCCGCGAAAGTGAAAGTCGTATGGAAAAATTACACGCTTTATCGGACCCATGCGCATGTGCATGGCGTGCGCGTCCGAGCCGCCGATACCCACCACCTTGAAACCCGTGCTCAGCAACTCATCCCAGCGTGCCAGCGTGGCTGGCAGGGGTCCGCTGGAGATGAAGGCTGGGAAGTAAGCGTAGAACAAGCCGTGTAATTTGCTGGGGACCACGGTCTTCAGTTCGCTCAAGGCATTCCACACCTCGATCCCGGTGTACCCATGCACGGACCAGTCCTCCCACGAGATATCGGTCTCGTTGAAGGCCGGTGCAGCTGGGTCATCTGGGTGAGCCAGAAAGGACAATCCGCCTGAGTCTTTGATCGCATTGATCACGCGCTGTGGCTCATCGGTCAGGGTGGCAAGCTCACGACCCGCGCCGAACGATAGCAGATGATTCTTCTGCGGGTCGCGGTCCTGGTCGTGCAGTTCCTCCCCGATCAGCATTAACACCCTGCGGTTCAGTTCCTTGTAATACCCTTCGAATCCCTGGACGAGCACATTGTGGTCGGTCACGATGACGGCGTCCACGCCGGCTTTGATGGCCGCGCGGACGATATCCCGATGCGTGCCGGAGCCGTCCGAGTAGCGGGTGTGCATGTGTAAATTGACAATGATTTCGTGCATGGAGGTCTTGTTGACGATTTCCCTTCCGTACAGGTATAATGTGCCCGCTTTACTCCAAGGAGACACACGCATGACTTCTTTTCTAAATACTGCGCTGATTATAATCTCGGTCGCTTTGATCGCCGGCGTTATCCTGCAAAGCAAGGGTGCAGGTCTGGGCGGGCTGACCGGGTCCGATACCGGGGGTGTTTTTACGGCCCGACGCGGCATCGAGCGCGTCCTGTTTTGGATCACGATCATCTTGAGCTTTATGTTTTTCGGGGTCGTGATCGCGATCATCCTGATCGGTCAAACTCCCGTTACAGCATAAGTTAAGCTGCTACTCATAAAGCCGCCGCACGTTGACTTCACAACACAAGGGGGTTGACAACGTGGGGTGGCTTATCTTTTTGCTCGTTTCCCCCTTTGATAATTTAATGTTATCCTCTTCCCAGAGATATCATGAGGGAGCCCACGTTCTTGTAGGGGCGACCCTTGTGGTCGCCCTGGGCGGGGACAAGGGTCGCCCCTACGAATACTACAAAATATGAAACGCTTACGCTGGCAGATCCTGGTCGTGACCGTAACACTGGTCGTTGTGGCTGTATTGCTTTTAAGCCAGCAGCCGCTAGGTCCGGTTCAGGTCCTACCCGAGCCGACTACCGGTGGCGTTTATACAGAAGGATTGATCGGCGCCATGGGCCGGCTCAATCCTTTGCTGGATTGGAGCAACCCCGCCGACCGGGATGTCAACAGTCTGATTTTCAGCGGACTGATCCGTTTCGATTCGCATGGCCTGCCACAGGCGGACCTGGCCGAGTCTTGGGGCACAACTGAGGACGGGACGGTTTACAACTTTACCCTGCGTTCCAATGCTGTCTGGCACGACGGTACACCGGTCATGACCGAAGATATTATTTTCACGATCGATCTGATCAAAAGCGAAGATTCTTTATTTCCCCAGGATATTAAGGATCTGTGGAGCCAGATCGAGATCAATGAACTCGACGATCATAACTTTCAATTCATGCTGCCGGAACCGTTCGCGCCGTTTCTTGATTACGCCACCTTCGGTGTTCTGCCCAAGCACGTGCTCGGGGCTGTCCCGCCGGGTGGACTCGCCAGCGCAGACTTCAACCTGCAGCCGGTCGGGTCTGGACCCTATAAATTCGATCACCTGCTGGTGGATGGCGGTCAGATCATCGGTGTGGTGTTAACATTGAACGATGATTATTATTTGCAAAAGCCTTTCATCCCGCAGGTGGTTTTCCGCTATTATCCAAGTTCCGCTGTCGCTCTGGATGCGTACCAGCGGGGCGAAGTGCTGGGCGTCAGCCAGTTGACCTCAGATGTGGTTCCGAACGCATTGGCTGAACCCAACCTCTCGGTCCACACCAGCCGGCTGCCTCAGATGAGCATGGTTTTCCTCAATCTCAACAATTCCTCCGTTCCATTCCTTCAAAATGAAAAGGTACGCCGCGCGTTGATGCTGGGCCTGAACCGGAACGCACTCATCTCCAACTTTTTAATGGGGCAGGGCATCGTCGCGGATGGACCGATCATGCCAGGCTCGTGGGCTTATTACGACGGCGTCGAACACCTCGAATATGACCCCGAGGCCGCGGCGGCGTTGCTCAAGGCTGAAGGATACGTGATCCCTTCCACCGGCGGGGATGTGCGCGCAAAAGAAGGCGAGTCGCTGACGTTCACATTGGTCCATCCCGATGATGAATTGCATATGCAGATCGCCGAGGCGATCCGGGCCAATTGGGCGTTGATCGGCGTTCAAGTCAATTTACAGCCGGTGCCCTATAACCAGTTGGTCTCTGAGTTCCTGGCGCCGCGCAATTATCAAGCTGCGCTTGCTGAACTGAACATCGCACGGACACCTGACCCCGACCCCTATCCATTCTGGCACCAGGCTGAAGCCACCGGCGGACAGAATTATTCCCAATGGGATAACCGTATCGCCAGTGAATATCTTGAATCCGCACGCACCCAAACGGACTTCACGGATCGAACCCGCCTTTATCGCAACTTCCAGGTGATCTTTTCGAAAGAGCTTCCTTCTCTGCCCCTGTATTATCCGGTCTATTCATACGGTGTGGACGCTCAAGTTCAGGGTGTGCAAATCGCACCCTTGTTGTACGATACCAGTGATCGTTTGGCTTTTAATTTCGAATGGTTCCTGGTCACACGCCGCACGCTCGAGCAAACCCCGGAAGTGACTGCGGGGCCATAAACCGATAAACGTAAAACGTAAAACGTGAATCGTAAACAGTAAATTGAAATGAGGGAATGATGTCTGACGTCAAACAAGCACTGGATTACGCTCATCAAAATTACGAGCGATTCCTCGAGGAACTGAAGGCAATTGTCGCCATTCCATCTATTTCGACCGGCACGGACCATACCGCCGATGTAGCCCGTGCTGCCCAATGGGTGGCCGATCATCTGCGCGAACTGGGCATGGAAAAAGTAGACATCCTGCCCACTGGCGGACATCCCGTGATCTATGGCGAATGGCTTAAAGCCGGCAAAGACAGACCCACGATCCTGATCTACGGACATTATGATGTTCAACCCGTGGATCCGATCGACTTGTGGGAGAGCGCTCCGTTCGAAGCCGAGGTGCGCGGAGACCATCTTTACGGCCGCGGCACGTCCGATATGAAGGGCCAGGTGGTCGCCACTTTGAAGGCGGTCGAGTCGATCGCCAGGACCACCGGTTTGCCGGTCAATATCAAGTGGTTGATCGAAGGCGAAGAAGAGATCGGCTCAGAGAATTTGGACGCCTTCATCAAGTCTCATAAGGATCTGCTGGCAAGTGACTTTTGTCTCAACCCGGATGCGGGCATGATCGCGGCCGATAAGCCCAGCATCACGTACGGACTGCGAGGCTTGATGTATGCAGAAGTGCGCGTGTATGGACCCGATCGCGATCTGCATTCCGGCCTGTTCGGCGGCACGGTGCACAACCCTGCCCAGGCGTTGATCGAACTGGTGGCCGGCATGCACGACGGAAAAGGCCGCGTGACACTGCCTGGCTTTTATGACAAGGTCCGGCCGCTAAGCAAGGAAGAACACGAAGAATTCTCCCGCTTGCCAATGGACGAAAAGTTTTATCTGGAACAGACCAAGGTCCCCGCGTTGTGGGGCGAGTCTGAATTTCTTCCAGCCGAACGCGTCGGTGCCCGACCTACGTTGGAAGTCAATGGTTTTCAGTCCGGGTTCACCGGTACGGGGAGCAAGACCGTCCTGCCCGCCTGGGCGATGGCAAAGATCTCATGTCGTCTTGTACCGGACCAAACTGCGGAAGAGACATTTGACCAGCTAAAGAAATACCTGGAAAAGAATGCTCCCAAAACGATTCGGTGGGAATTGATCAGCTTGCACGACTCAGGCACGGCCATCACGGACCGGGATAATGCCGCGGTACAGGCCATGTCCAAAGCGTTGGAGACGATCTGGGGCATACGTCCGCTGTTCAAGCGCGAGGGCGGGTCGATCGGAGTCGTCGTCCAGTTGCAAAACCACGTAGGCGTCGAGTCCGTTCTAACCGGCTTTGGGCTTCCCGAGGACAACGTCCATTCACCCAATGAAAAGTTGCATCTGCCGACCTGGAAAAAGGGTCTCGACGCCTTGATCCATTTCTTTTACAACTTTAATTAATATGGCAGAAGATCGGATTATCACGTACGGCGGACAAGCTGTCATCGAAGGTGTGATGATGCGCGGGCGCAAGGCTTTCGCGATCGCGATGCGCGCCCCGGATGGAAAGATCGTAATTCACACCGAGAAACTGGCTGGTGTGTATAACTCGGGAATCACCAAGATCCCGTTCGTGCGCGGCGTGATCCTATTGTGGGACGCATTGGGTCTGGGTATGCGCGCCCTCACAATTTCAGCGAATACCCAGACCGGCGAGGACGAAAAACTGGAAGGGCCGGCGCTGTATCTGACCCTCGGCCTGTCCCTGGCCTTCGGTATTGGACTCTTCTTCCTGCTGCCCGCCCTGCTCGGTGGCTGGGTGGAGGGGTTGCTGGTTCCCAACGTGGATTCCGGCGGTGGCGTGCTGCCTGCATTAGCTCCACCATACGTCCCGGGGAACTTATGGATCGGGAATCTACTGGAAGGCGCTGTGCGCCTGCTCCTATTGATCGGATATATCTGGGCGATCGGTTTCATGCCCGATGTGCGTCGACTCTTTATGTACCATGGCGCGGAACACAAGACCATCAACGCCTATGAAGCCGGCGCGGAATTGACGCCCGAATCCGTCGCGAGGTTCTCACTCGAGCACCCGCGTTGCGGTACGGCTTTCATGTTAACCCTGGTGTTGTTTTCCATTTTGCTCTTCACGGCTTTGGGACCCTTGCCTATCTTGTGGCGATTGGCCAGTCGGATATTGTTGATCCCAGTGTTGGCAGGCATGGCACTGGAATACATTCGCTGGACAGCCAATCATTTGAAAAATCCCATCATACGTTGGTTGATCAAACCCAGCCTGGCGATGCAGCGGCTGACCACCCGCGAGCCGGATGCATCCATGCTGGAGGTGGCGATCCAGTCCTTCCAGTCCATGCGGAAGGCGGAAGCAGAAGCGGTAACTTAAACCGGATGTAAGTAAAACGACGGGCGATCGCCAGTCGTTTTTATTTTTCGCTGCATTTAGCGACATAATTTTTCGATTACAAGACTTGTCCGAGGTACTGTCCCATGGGTATCTCTTAAAATTCGATCTCGCCGATCTGTTCAAAATTTACATCAAACAACGACTCGGCTTCCATCTGGGCTTCAGCGTCTTCAAGGTCACCTGCATGCACGCCGCGGCCACAATACGACCTGTAAGGGCAGAAAACGCATTTTTGACGGTCATCCGTGAGCGGGTAGTCTGAGACGCTCGTGATCTCTTCCGCCAGTTTGGACAGCGCCTCCCAATCCCGTTTGAACTGTGCTGCGTTATAGCTGAAAGACGTCGGTTCGGTGGGGAAGTCCGCGAACCAATAAACCATCTCGATCTCTTCCGGACCGATCGGCATGCCGCCGTTCATCTGACTCCCGGCTTGGGCCAAAAGGGCGCGGTAGACGCGCGTTTGCAGGCGCGCCGCCAGCCATTCAGGGCGCGGCTGTTTACGATAGGTCTTCCAATCATAGATCAGGGCTTTACCATCTTTGATGGCTACCAGGTCGTATTTCGCGACGAGTCTGAAATTTCCAAGCGGGGCAGACAACGTCAATTCCGGATATATCGTGTAGCCATCAAGAGCAGGTTGATGTGCATTGAAGTTATCCCACCAACGCGAAAGATCGGGTGTATTCGCCAATCGCTTGAGTTTCTCATCGGGTAATCCCAGCAGAGATTGCTGCACCAGCCGGTGAAAATATTCACCGGCCTGCTGATGTTTCTCGTTTTCCATGGCCGGTTCAGACTCGATTGCCGGATAAGTCAACCGCTCGAGATAACGCAATTGAAATCGGCGCGGGCAGTCTGTGTAATCCTGCAGGGAAGATTGAGAGAGGGTTGATATTTGTTTTTCTGTCATGATATTACATTCTGAGGATTCTTTTTTCGATACGTGGTGAATGCGACCAATAACGATCCTAACAAAAATTCGACAAAAAACAGCGGGATCAGACTTGCTTTGCCACTCAAGCCAAACCACTGGGCACCCCGGTTATTGGTAAGCTGGTTGGCCATGAATTTAGGCAGATACATTTCGTAGATCGTCATTCCATCCTGATGATCCTTGAAGAGGCCCGGGCCGGACGCAGCAGGAATGAGATGTTGAAAGACAGACAAGCAGGCTGCAAGAAGGGCGAAGAGTATTAATTTGCGGGGCATAAATGCCATTGGCAAGCCAAAAAGAGGCAGGATCGGAATGATGTGTCTCGGAGTATAAGCACCCGACCATGCATAATAACCGGAGATCAACACAACATAGACGAGGATGGTCACCATCACGAAAATTCCTTCGACGCGGTATTCCCTGCTCCGAAGCAGGACGAACCAGCCGGGCAGCGCCATCAACAGAATCGGACTTTGCCAGAAGATCCCCATGGCAGGATGAAAAGTCATTTTGAAAATCACCGAAAAATCCGGCAGGCCGATTCCGAACAGCCCGGCCTGGTGTGCATCGCGAAATTCTCCGAGTGCCTCTTGAGTGTAACTCACAGTGAATGGATTTCCGAAGCAGGCATAATTATAGAACAGCTGAATGCTGACGGGCAGAACGAATCCGCCCGCCAATAAAACAAAAATTTTCCAATCTCCTAAACGAGATGTCTGTTTGAACACATACAGAATATATGCGCTCAGGATCAAGACCAGCAGGACAGTCGGATATTCCGTGATGATCAAAAAACCAAGAATGAACCCGGACCCGAAAGTCAGGAATGGGCTCAGGGTTTTGGTTCGTTTCTGGTGGTACCAGATGTAGAAAGCGAAAAAGAATAGGGCCGCCGCCAGTGTATGACCATAATAGGCAGTGCTGTACTTGAAGAGCGGCGTTCCGAAACACATGCTCAGGGTGACCAGAGCGGAACGTCCCGCTGATCCAGTCATACCGCTCAACATCAGGTACAGCAGGGGTGCAAGTAATGCCGTGGGAAGGCTGATCGCAAAGAAAGTCACAAGCTCTCGAAATCTTCCGACCTTGAGCGGGACATCCGAATTTGCATAGACCCAGCGTATTGGATAATAAGCGACGATCCCAAGCAGCGAGGCTCCAATGGCTTTGTCCGAATAATAATGCCCGTTGTAGTAGGATCTGTCATGGGTATAAAACAACCCATCCCTGCCTTCATATGAGTCGATTTCGAAGCGTCCTTCGTCCACCACGGCCTTAACCAACGCCAACCTGGAATTGACATTATCATCGGAGTGGCTGGAAAAATATCCATATCCGATCAGGACCATTGCGAAAATGATCAAGGCTTGCAGATATTTGCGGTTTTGGTTCTTCATGAAAGGCGGATTTTAGATGGGATAGATCGAATGTCTATCTGTTTGAAGTTAAACTCATAGTCTGTGTTCGCCAGATTCGATTTTGTTTCCGCCAGCATACCCTCGGCAAAATCGCTCAGGGTGACTTCCCAGCCCGCGGGGATACGAACCAAATTCTCGCGCCAGAGGTCGCCGCGCCCGCAGGCTTTCTCCAGGATGCGCGCTTGCGGCGGCAGGTCGAGGTGGTCGAACACCCGGCGAAACCAGCCGTACTTGTTGACGCTGAACAACTTGTGCAGGTCAACGCGAGCGGTCAGATTCGCGGCAGTCTTATATTGCTCGGTTAATAAATAGCTTTGGTCGATTGAATGATCCTTCACTGAGTATCCTGGTGTGCGCCCGGTTCTGCTTCACGGCCGGCTGATGGGCAGGGTCTGCTGGTGTGCCATATCTGCCGCCCTGTGCGGCAAGATCGAGATCATGACCAGTACGGCAATCAATAGGGCTTCGAGAACAATGAACGGCAGGAAGCATGCGAAACCTTCCAACCTGAAGATCGATTCGCCAAGGTTATGCACAAAGAGCCCGTTCAGCAGGTTTGGTAAATATATGCCGTAAATGATGGAACCAGGCGAGGCGAGCGCCTGAGTTTCGAAAGCCGGTATGAGCAGCTCCGGTAGTCCATCGGAATTTGCTGCTGCCACGATCAGCATTTGAATAATCGAAATACCACCGGCGATGATCACGTAAGGGAAAAATCTCCTGGGTAGGATGGCGATTGGAATCACGAAGAGCGGCAAAATGGGGATTAGATGTCTCGGTGTAAAAGCATATCCCCACCACATATAGTAACCTGAGATGAAGACAATGTAGAGACTGATCGTCAGCAAGGTAAACCATGCCTCCGCCCGATACTCCCTGGATCGAAACAAATAAAACCAGCCCGGGAGAGCCAGGAGCAGGATCGGGCTCTGCCAGAAGATGCCCATGCTGGGATGAAAAGTCATGTAAAAGATCGCGCTCGGATTTGGCAATCCCACGCCGAACAACCCCGTGTTGTGGGCAGTATGAAATTTCGGCACCGCTTCGTGTGTATAACCCAGTGTGAACATGTTTCCAAAAGATGCATAGTTGTAAAAAAGCAGGATGCCGAGGGGGATCAACGCGCCGCCGGCAATTAGGATGTACGTCCTCCAATCCATCAGACGTCCCTTTTTCCGTAGAACGAAGAGAATGTACAGACCCGCAGCGGCTGCCAGAAGGGCCGTTGGATATTCGGTAATGATCATCCAGCCAAGCAAAAAGCCTGATAGGAAAATGCGCGGCCAGGTGATCTCTCCTGTTTGATGAAAAGTGAACCAGATGTAAAACGCGCACAGCAGGAGCAGCCCGGCGATCGCATGCCCGTAAAAGAAAGTACTGAATTTGAAATATGGGGTACCCAGGGCAATTGCGAGAGCCAGAAATGCAGCCATGCCCGCGTTTGCGGCCGGCGATATTCTCCTGATCAATAAATACAGTACAGGCCCAATCCATGCCGAGAGCCAGCTGATTGTAAGGATCGTGACTATGTCTCTGAAATAACGAAATGGAATTTCCCAGCCGGCTTGGGCCGCCGCCCCTAGAATGGACTTATAGACGATCGCACCGAGCAAGGAGATACCAATCGCCTTATCCGAATAGTAATGTCCGTTGTAGAAAGCCTTGTCGCTGGTGGAGAATAACGTGCTGTGGAAGGAGTCGATCTCGAAGCGCTGCTCTTCGACCAATGCTTTGACCAATGCCATCCTTGATTCGACGCTATGGTCTCTCCGATTGTTATCGCGGTTGAAGTAGCTGAACGCAACCAATACGACCATAAATATCAGGCACAGCCTGAGGGATTCTTCAAGTTTCCGGCTCATGCTCCGGCATTATACCCGATGGGTGTAAGCATCTCTGGTATAATACTGGCATGATTTATGATTTCTGTTCTGGAAAGTGTCCGTTGATCTTCGGTGTGCGTGGCTTTATCGTGAAAGGGCTTCCTCCGATCGCGCTTGCGCATTGAAAGTAAGTCACTTTCGATTATCGACGCCGCAGGCCTCCTGCGGCGTTTTTGTTTCTAAAGGTCAATATGATACAGATTCAACTCTCGAATACAACGCTCGTCCTGGGCGCAAAACGGATCTTCGAAAACCTGGATTGGGAGATCCAGCGTGGACAGAAGATCGGCCTGATCGGGCCGAACGGGGCCGGAAAATCATCCCTGTTCAAATTGATCCAGGGCGAGTACTCCACCGAGTTGGGTGGATCGGTGACGCGCGCCCGCCTCATCACGACCGGTTACCTGCCTCAACAACCCGAGCTTGAACTGGCGCTGACGGCTTTCGAGGCTGCGTTGCAGAGCACTACGCGAGTAGCCGAAGTCAGGTCTGAATTGGAGGCGGTTGAAGCGAGTCTGGGAGATCCGGAAGTCTATGGCGTCGAGCGCAAACTGCAACGCATGTTGGAAAGACAGCACGCATTGATCCAGGAGTATCAAGCTCTGGGCGGCGATCAATATCCGGAACTTGTCCGGCAGATGCTGGTTGGGCTGGGACTCGCCGAGGGCGATTTCGATAAACCGCTTTCCGTTTTGAGCGGCGGGCAGAAGAAATTGGTCGGGTTGGCGCGGCTGCTGCTCGTTCGCCCCGAGGTCTTGCTGCTCGATGAACCGGACAATCACCTCGATCTGCCCGGCAAAATGTTCCTGGAGCAGTTGATCCGTGAATATGAGGGGACGGTTGTGATAATTTCCCATGACAGGTATTTGCTGGACGGCGCCGTCACGCACATCGCGGAAGTGGAGAATGGGCGGCTTACCACGTTTTCCGGCAACTATACCGAGTACATTCTGGACAAGGAAGAGCGGCTTGCCCGACAGCAGGAGCTTTTCCAAATCCAACAGCGCGCCATTAACCGCATGGAGATGGCGCTCAAACGATACAAGTTGTGGACTCAATTCAATGATAAATTCGCCAGCCGCATGCATGCCATGGAAGCGCGCATCGCGCGGGTCGAACGGATCGATAAGCCGGTGCTTGAACGCCGCAAGATGGACCTGGAGCTCAATGGCTGGCGCGGCTCAAAAAAAGTGCTGGAATTGCGTAGCATCAGCAAGTCGTTTGGCGACCGACGACTTTTCTCGGAATTGAATGAAACCATCTGGCATGGTGAGCGGGTGGGGCTGATCGGTCCGAACGGCGCGGGCAAATCCGTATTGCTGCGCATGCTGCTGGGACAGGAAAATCCGGACACAGGTGAGATCCGGATCGGCCCCAGAGTATCGGTGGGGCATTATGCGCAGGAACATGAGACCCTGAACTTCGACCAGAGCGTGTTGGAGGCCGTTCGTTATGCAGGTGAGATGAGCGAGTCGAATGCCACTTCGTTCCTGTTGCGTTATTTGTTCACCTACAGGCAGGCTTCGCAGAAGATTGGTGAACTATCCGGTGGTGAGCGCAGCCGGCTGCAGTTGGCGCTGCTGGTCCTCTCTGGCCCTAACTTCCTGCTGCTGGATGAACCCACCAATAACCTGGATATCGCCTCGGCCGAAGTCCTGGAACAGGCGTTGGCGGATTTCGTTGGCACGGTGTTGGTCATTTCGCACGATCGTTATTTCCTGGACCGCACGGTGGAGCGTTTGCTGGTGATCGAAGATGGCCGGTTGGCGAAATATCAGGGTGGTTACAGCGATTATCTGGAAGAGAAGCGATAAACAGAAGTCCGGATGAATTTCATCCGGACTTCTGTAATGATCAATGTTTCACTTTTCAGCATTCATCGCCATCACCAGCGCACCTTGCACGCCGGATCGACCACCGAGTTTGGGTGGGACTATATAGGTATCAATGTCATCCAATAGGTTTCGTCTGCCCACATAACCATTCAAGGTTTCCTGGACTTTGCGTCTGATTACTGGAAAAAGGTAATGTCGTTTCATCACGCCGCCGCCTAGGATGATCCTTTTGGGAGAGAGGATGAGGATATAGTTCATCAACGCGGCTGCGATGTATTCCGCCTCCAGCTCCCAAAATGGATCGTCATCCGGAAGTGCTTCAGGGGCTTCATCAAAGCGCTCCCGGATCGCGGGTCCGCTGGCCAGGCCTTCAAAACAATCCTTATGGAACGAACATACGCCGTGGAAAGGGTCTCTTTCAAAGTCGTGAGGAATACGAAGATGTCCCATTTCGGTATGGGCGAGCCCATGCAGTGGTTTGCCGTTCTTGATATAACCGCCGCCGATACCGGTGCCGATCGTGATATAGAGAGATGGGTCGATCCCTTCGCTCGCCCCGCTGGTAAACTCCCCCAGAGCGGCCGCATTTACATCCGTTTCCAATAAGACCTTTACACTCAGGCCGCGTTGGAAACTACCAACTATATCGGTATTGCTCCAACCCGACTTCGTGGTGGGTGTGACGAATCCATACGTCGGCGAAGCAGGATCGAGGTCCAGGGGACCAAATGTCCCCAGGCCGATCGTTTTAATCTGGCCGGTGATTGTAAATGGTTTGAAGAAGCCGATCACCTGCTTGAAAGTCTCGGCAGGTGAGGTTGTGTGAAATAAACCTTCTGCCAAAAAATGCAACGTTTCATCCGCCACGGCGCATACAAATTTTGTACCACCGCCTTCGATCCCGCCATACAGCCTGCCAGATCCCATCTGGTGATTGTACTGCAAAGACAGACCCGGCGAATTCGCCGGGTCTGTCTTTGCAGTACCGTCCTGCTTTATGTCTTTATGAATATCCCGAGATGGTTTGCGACCGCGCGCTCCCTGCCGGGGATATTGCTGTCGATCGGTATATTCAACACGCGTGGTAATCCGTCCACGCCCTTGATCACCAGGGTAGACGAACCACCGCCGTCCATGTTGATTCCGGTATAGGCACCGAAGGAAGTGAGCAGGGCTGCCAATTCCGGAAAATTCACGCCCTCGCTGTAATCGGGTTGACGACCGTCCACAACCATCAAGATCAATACGCGGCCGTTACTGCTCAGTCCGATGGCCGTGCGCGGGTTGGGCATATTGGTCGCCAGGTTTTCAACCAGCTTGCCCTTCACCAATACCATCCGATCACCGGAGACTGCGTTGAAGATCTTGCCTTTGGGGACGTTAAACGTGACATCGTTGTTTTGATTGATATATACGGTGGGTCCGACTCGCTCAGAATAGACCTTGCCGCGCGAGGCCGCAAAGCCATTCGGCATAACCGCATCCCGGCCGGGACAGAAATTATTGGGCGAGGTTGGATTAAGATAGGTAAATCCGTCGCCATTGATGGCAATATGCACCTGGAACTGCTCCAGGAATTCTGAGACGGTCCGCGTGCATATGCCGCCGCTTTCATCGTCAGCCGGCGTCACAATACAATGAAATTCCGCGGCCCGCAGGTCGATCGTCAGCACGTGAGCCACGATCTTGCGCGGTTCCTGGGATTCTTTTCTGAAGTAGAGGGTTCCCGTGGAGAGACGCTGGCGCACCGTTGATGGCATGCTTTCTCCCAGGAAGGTCAGGAAATTCTTATGGCACCACCCTGTTAGACCATCCACCTTGCGAATTTTCACCCAGGTCTTATCGTCCGATTCTCCGATCGTCGGAACGATATCATCTTTTTGCAGGGTACCTAACCTGACGGCGCTTGTGGCCGGTCCATCGCGCACGATAAGCGTGGACGGCACCACCCGGTACCAATCCTTCAATGGAGGAACAGGTGGAGGCGGAGGTGGCGGCGGCGGCGGTGCGGTATTCGTCTCCACAAGATACGTACTAAAACTCCAGCCGGTTAAACCGTCGTTGCGTTTGATCTGCAACCAACTCCTGTCGGTGGTGGCGCCGATCTCCTCTACAATGTCATCTTTATCAAGGATACCAACCGTACTGAACGTGGTGCCCGGTCCTTCGCGGACCTTCAGTCGGGTTGTGGCTTTGAAGTAGCGATTCGTCGGTTCCGGATCCGGCGGCGGTGGAGGTGCATCCGGGACCTCTTCGATGATCAAATAATCGTTGGAAGCCCAACCGACCAAATTGTCGCTGCGTTTGATCTTGATCCAGGTACGGTCGGTGTTGGCGCTGATCTCGACCACGATATCGTCTTGTTTGAGGCGCCCGATAATATCGTAATTCGTGCCCGGTCCACTGCGCACATTCGCCAAATCAATCGCTTTGGCCATCGGCCCTGTAGACAACAATTCCGGCGCCGCCGCAACCGTGGGTGTGATAATTAGTGTTGCGGTTGTCGTTGTTACGGCTGTGGTGATTGCGGCTGTATTGGATAGTGTTGATGCTGGAGCAGCGCTCAACGTCGACGTTGTAATGCTCGGTGCAGCAACTTGGTTAGCCGCGATACTTGTCGCGGCCGTTACTGGGTTGGATGACGCTACA
>CAYUUJ010000006.1:0-15022 GCA_964447845.1 uncultured Anaerolineaceae bacterium | reverse complement strand
TGCTGCTAAGATTTTCCTAGATAGCATCTGAAAATGATTCGTGGAATCATACGGATGGGACACAATCGGATAATCGGAGGCAAAAAATGAAACGTCAGGGTATTGCATTAGTTGTGGTAGCACTTGTTTTAGGCATTGTTGTCGGAGCTTTTTGGTGTCACTTTTTCTGGCCTCATACCGGAACTGGTGGCTCGCAAGACGTAAAGGCATGTGTGAATAGCCTTGGTCAAAGCGTCGAGGCTCCCGGCACTAACGCCTGTGCAAACTTGATTCTAGGCAATAGTTGCAGTGGTGCATTTGGTGAAGGCACGTGCCGGGATATTCCCTAGTTGGAATAATCGGACGGAAGTCGCCACTGAAGTCGGCTCTCTCGGATCAATCTCCTTTCGCTCCTTGGGGAAGTGGTCGTTTTGTAGCGGGTATCCTTTAGGATGCCCGCTATTCTTCGTGAGTAATATTCAGAAATAATTGGCGCGGCCTCATACGGAATGCGCCATCCCGGAGCCGGACCGACCGAAGGTGCCGATCAGCCGCGGCATAACATGCTGTTTTAGCCATTTGCCGTATAATGTTCCAAATGATTTAGGTGGTTATACGGGCAAGATAAAAACAACCAGTTATGCTATCTGTATAAACACTAATCGGGATCCTAAAGTGAAACTAGGTCGACCAGAACAGTTTCTCGACAAGACTCAAGTGCGAGTCGCTGCGATGCAACGTGCCGTGGCGCAATTTAGATTCTCCGGCGAGAAGCTAATGGAGCCGTATCGCCATATGGTGGATGAACACACGACACTTTATCTAAAGGGCTTCGGAAATGAAATTAACTTGTTGTCGGCATTTCGCGAGCTCTATTTTAATAGTCGCGAGCTCCTTGATCTTCTTCTTGGTAGAATCCACAGAGCAACAGCTGGCTCAAAGAACCAGACACCCATGGACTTTATGTCATTCGTTAAAAGGCTATTAGAAGACGAATTCGACTCACACAATCTTGAGATTATCAAATTTCTCAAGACAAACATCCCGTTCATCTACCACATTAGAAAGGTTCGTAATCTAGTAAAGAAGAACCCAGCATCTATCGAGTTTAACTTTAACACAGACCATTTTGAAGCGAGAATACAATTACCAGTTGATGCTACCGAAAAAACTATCTTGCCCCATCTGGATATAAAGAATCTAGATGAAGCACTTAGTAAATCCTCTTACAGTTGCGTTCTAAATTTAGACATCGCTTTTCCCGAAATGCTCGATTTCTGGGCCAAAGTTCACCAGATACAGCTGCCTGACGCGCCCTAACATTCTGTTGGCGCAAGAACTCCCGACCTGCGCCGCAGCGCGACCACCAGGTCTTCAGTCCATTTTCGGCGGGGTCGGGAGACCTATGCCGAGCAGGGAACTTAGAATATGGAAAAATTTATTGGAATCTTAGCATCAACTATCACAAGCCTCAGTAATATTTGGAACTTCTGGTCCCGCGTATTGGTAAAGTCATTGCTAACAGCAATAATACTTTTTCTTTCCCTACTGGCCCCCATAGAGATTATTAGGCTGCTGCTATTCGTAAGAACGGAGGGGGTAACAAACATTATTAGCTTCTTTCCGTCATATTATGTTGAATCGTTAACAATTTTTCTTGAAATATTCCTATTGGTTTCGATACTACATCACAGTGCTAATGACTATTTCATTCAAGAGAAATGGGCAACTATTGACACTTGGAATCATGTAAAAAAGACTGTCAAGAAATATCAAGAAAGAGGCTTTTGGGGCTGCAGCCTTGAACTAGTAAATCAAAAACCACATGCAATTCGTAATGCTATTGCGGAAATCCTGTATTTGGAAATAGATGGCAGCAGAGTATATGATAGAACGCGTGAAGGCCAATACATAAGAGACACTGCTCCGAGGCTGTCCTACATTAATGGCCAGGTTTTACAAGGAGATCATTTCCCAATTGAAAAAAATGGAGGTATTGCAAGAATCGAATTGATCGACCGAGAATCAACGATTGGTGGGCATAAATACAGAATCGGATGTAACCAAAAAGATGATCCTGAAAACCCCAACCGTTTTGTGCTTCGTTGGTATTACTTTGCACAAAGCATGAAGATTGAGTTCAGTGTAGTTGCTGAAATTAACTTGGATGGCGTGATCTCTTATGGCAGCAGACAAATGATACCTGTTCCCTTGAGCGTGATTGCACGAATAGATGATGGAAGAATTAAAGTTGACTTTAGTGAAGATCATCTTCCTCATTACCTAACATGATTTGTTGCTGCACTCGCTGGCGCACGGTCTCCCGACCTACGCCACAGCGCGACCGCTAGGTCTTCAAGCCATTTTCGGCGGAGCCAGGAAACCCATGTTGAGCGTGGCGTCACTATGATAAGATAAGAGTCAACTCACGATCTACATAGAAAATCAATCCACCATGCGCCGGTACTTAATAGTTGCCCTACTGTTGATAATTTTGCTAGCGCTCATTCTATGGGCAATAAGTACGTACATTCAGCCTTTTCTACCGACAAGTATAAACAACAGCTTATTGTTTTTTGTAGCCATTCTGGTTGGCATTATTGGCGTCCTGGCAGGAATCAAAGACATTACCGAATTAGTGAATTACATAAGGCTTGGTGGCAACAAAGATGCACTCGCTGGTGACGATCGGCTTGAGAAGCATTACAAGCTTCAGACTGGTTGGCTGGAGGATGATCTACATGAGTTGATTAGCTGGTACCATTCAGGGGTGGTGTTATACCTTGAAACCCTTAATGAGTCATTATCCAAATCTCATTATCAGAAGGCAAAAGAGTTAATGCCCGAAATACTTAAGCGGGCACACACAACCGTCAATGAGCTCAGAATAATCCACACCTCATTACACAGTAGGATACTAGAGGAGGAGGAACTCTCCGATGCACTCAGAGAATTGACATCCGTATGGGCTAAGCGCGCAAGCCCACTTGACAAAAACGAGCTGCGCATCGTTGCTCAATGTCCAAAGGACATCCGCTTGCCAAAATCAATTTCGGGGCCCCTCTTGAGAATTGCAACCAGCGCATTAACCAATGCAATCTTCCATTCAGGAATACTTGAAGATCAAAGTATTTCTATCAAGATTACCGCTGAAAAAACAAAAAACCAACTCATATTGCGTGTAATTGATGATGGAGTTGGGGCTACTGAAATCATCGAAGGATATGGGATTTCGAGAATGACGAGCCTCGTGCGGCAACTGAACAATGATGGGGTGGTGTCATTCTTAGAACTAGAAACAAAGAGGGGAAAAGGCACTTCTGTAATTTTGAGAATCGCCCTTTAACATGGGGCTGCTCTGAGGTTAGGAAATTAGGAGGTCAATTGTCAACGAGAATAAGGGTAATTATTGCTGATGATACGATGATTGCAAGAGAAGGGTGGAAGAGAATTCTTGAAACCGCGGAGGATATTGAAATAATTTCTGAAGTTGTTTTCGCGACGGACTTGGTTAAGAAGGCCGTAGAGTTATCCCCTGAAATCGTAATTACAGATCTGCTGTGGTACGGGGATGAACTTGCTGGCGTAAGTGCAATTACCGAACTCAAGAAAGTCAAGCCTGAGATCAAAGTCTTAGCGGTAACAGCATACGAGGATCTTATTAAAAATGCGAGGCATCACGGCGCTGACATGGTTCTGCTCAAAACATTCACAAGACAGCAACTTATCGATGCTATTCATGAACTCGTGGAATAACAGGAAATATATTAGTCGCCGCTTACACAACGACCTCTAATTTGCGCCACGGCGCGACTTCTAGGTCTTAGCGAAGCATCCATTTTCGGCGGGAGTGGGGCGTCTGCCAATTTTGGAGAATCTCACCCTAAACATAGCGAAAGAATTCATAAGAGGCTCTCACCATGAAAAACCTCCTAAAATCATTTAGCGAGCGGCGGGAAACACTTCAAAAATTGACATGGCTCCGACCGACCTTATTCGCAGCAGACTTGATACTCTTAATTGTGAGTTTGTTTACCGGACAGATCTTGGGCTTTATCCTTGGGTTGTTATTGATCTTACTCAATGAGTGGCTCACCCCAATTATCGTCCAACGAATTTTTGTAAAAGAATTACATGGCGAACTGAAGGCAACCGGGTCACTAACAACCAAGGTGATTCGCCACAAGGATGGTGATGTCGAACACACAGACAAATCAGGCTGAAGATGGGTACGCCAGGGTCGGGAGACCCGCGGCGAGCAGAGAGGGATAGCACTGTGATCATACCTACTGAACAGATAAAGGAAACAGTCGGGTTTCTTTATACTCATGACCAAAAGGATGGGAAGTATATTCCATTAGGAACTGCCTTCTTTACACATGTCATCGAAAATGGAAAATACATCTTTAACTATATTGTCACATGCAAGCATGTGGTAAAGGATTGTGCAGATATTGGGGAGGAGATATTCTTACGACTGAATAATCCGATAAGGCTTGATGTGGGTTACGTTAATCTGCCAAATCGTTGGAAATACCATGATGACAAAAGTGTTGATCTTGCAATGATGTATTGGATGCCCGAAAGAAAAGACGTACCCGTGCAATGGAGATCCATACCCTCAGACGATGGAATGGTGACGAATCAAAGGCTGGATGCGATTGGCCATACCCTGAAGGTTGGTGATGAGGTCATGTTTATGGGGTTGTTCGTGCAGTATGACGGCTACAAGAGAAATTTTCCGATTTATCGGTTTGGAAAGATTGCGCTTATTACTGATGAGAAAATAAATGGCGAGTATGGTCTATCAGATTATTACTTAGCCGAGTGTCAAGGCTACCCCGGAAACAGTGGGTCGCCCGCCTACATTGAGTTAGTTGATAAGGATGGGGGGAGAGCAATCTTTATTGTGGGTATGGTTGCAGGTTTTTGGCCCGAACAGCAAGTAAGACAGTACGGCACGACTAGAGTAGAGTTATATACGCACTTTGGGGTTACGGCACTAGTTCCATTCCAGAAAATATTAGATATGCTGTATGGAGCTGAAGAGATGGAAGTTCGCAAACTAAGCATAGAGAGAAAAGAAAAGAAAAATGCCTTCAAGCCCGCTTCGGCTAAGGACAATCAGGAGATTGAAGGAGTAACAAAAGAAGAGTTTGAGGACGTGCTTAAGAAAATTGCGCGCCCTTTGACCCCGGAAGATGAAGAAAAGAAGTAAACATAGGCGTCACACCGTCGCGGTGATTGTAGCGAAAAGAGTATTCGTCCAGGTAGCGCTGTAAATATTTCGGCCTTACTGCATGATAGACGCCGCGAATGCCATTCTCACATAACAACCAAGGACCGACGCACTGGCGCAAGGTCTCTTGAACTGCGCCACAGCGCAACCGCCAGTCTCCGATCCATTTTCGGCGGGGTCGGGAGGCCCACGCCGAGCAAGGGGTAATTCTTATTCTTTTGCTTTATTCTCGTTCAATTTCTGAACGACTTTCTTTTCGCTCTCTTCATTAATAGCATCCAACGCGATGCCGCGCCCCGAAAGTGTTTGCACAGCCCGAGCGAATTGTTCTTTCTCCTTTTCCACAAAATCCTTGTCTCTTGCCCCGTATCGATGAATCCTTGCTTCATCCATTTCTACCCTGCCTTCATCAATATCGTATGTGAATTCAATCCATTCCTTAAAATCAGATTGCCAATTTACAAAGGCATGGCAGATCTCTTTCAAGTCCTTCGTTGCCCATTTACCATCGGGCCATAAGTTTTCAATTTCATCTAGGCAGGCTCGTAGTCTTTCCACATTATCGTGTATCATTGGAAGTGCTCGTTGGCCAATCTGGCGCGCTCCGTGTACGGCCATTGTTGCTGCAAGGCCGGTTATTATGTGGCGATGCATGCAGTATTTATACAATTCCTTTTCAACATTTGTGCGAATATTCTCTGGGATCGGTTTCGTATTGAAGATCATAATTTTTGTCCTAGACGCCAGAGTCAGTTAGATACCTATAATATAGGCGAACATTCTCTTTCGGTCAACCTTTGGTACGCTGAAATCAGCTCGCCTAATATTTTTCGACGCTTGAACTTACGCGTTCTAACTAACAATCATTATCGGGAAAACTGGCGCTTCCTAATTTTTTGGCCCTGTATTAAATTAGCGAAAGCGATGTCATGATTCAAAAGGGCCAAATTGCTGTCGCAGGGTCTTGTGCCCTGCGACACAGCGCGACCGCCAAGTCTCCAATCCATTTTCTTCGCGGAAACAATTCTTAGTGATGGCTCTTATCGTTTGTGCTTTCTTGATCTCTCTTGTTTTTTAGGTTCCGCCTCTCTGGCCTCTTTCTGCTTTTGCTCTTGTTGTCTGTGGAATGGAGAGCTGTAATCCAGCCAGTGTCCCTCTTCGGCTATGCTAACCACTTTTACTAGCGCCTCTGGTACATTGTCGTATGTGGATCGTCCAAGAGAACTGCCGAAACAAAATTTGCCCTCGGCAGGATGGCAGTAAATAGTGCGCGTATCATAGAATCTTTTGAATTCAGTTTCACTTTGCATTCGACCAAGAAAATGTATTTCTACCTGATAAATTGCCTCCCTGTCGAATAGGTGGTTTGAGAATCCACGATCACCAAACCTTATCTCGCCAACGGGCGGTGTCCAGCGCTGGAAAGCTAACACTAGTGGAAGCCTTTCGTCGGGTCGCATACTCACTTGCTTCTGATTATCTTGCCAAACCAATATTTCATCAGGGAAAAATCGAACTGTCATAGGAATGTCAGTTTCCGGCTCAATTGAACTCTGAGCAACGATGTGCATTCTTGCATCAAGTTCGACGATTTTCTGTGTCTTGCTACCATTCTTTACTTCAAGAATCAACATTCGCACAATTTTTCCATTGTCACTTACAGTGTCAGATGTTCCTGCTTCAGATACGAGTATGTCTAAATCCTTAGGCCAGAACTGCTCTTCTCGTCTTGATTGCTCGGTGAAAATATCTTCCGGTATCTCATAATATCGCCAGTACAACAATAGAATCATCAAAAACAGCGCCTCCGCCCCAATGGTTATTGCAAGCGGAAGTATAATATCTTGATTGGCAGTTTCAATTCCTCTAGAACGAATCAAGGCAATGTAGGCAATTCCATTTACAACAACTAGAACCGCTACTGAAACCATAATCGTATTGCCATAGCGCATTTTGAGTCGCCTTTTTATGCGCTTCCAGATTTCGGCTTTGAACAGTGATTTATGCATGGTCCAATTTTACCCAAGACTTGACGTTCAGCGATATTCGCCTTAGAAATAAGTCGCAGAGCCAAAACCTTAGAATTCTGGAGCCCTCACCCCATGGACCCCTCAGCCACCGCCAAATTCAACCGCTTACAGATCAAGCTCGTCCACCTGTGGAAGATGATCGGCCAGCCGGATCAGCCCGGCTCCGAGCACCAGCAGGCCGAGAACACCATCGTGTGCATCCCGTCCATGTCGATCGATACGGACTTCAAAGGCATGGAACAGCAGACCTACGAGGAACGCTTCCTGTTCATGCTGTTCCTGCTGCGCCAGCCGAACATCCGCATCCTGTACGTCACCTCCCAGCCCATCCACGCCAGCATCATCGACTACTACCTGTCCATCCTGCCCGGCGTGGTCACCGGCAACGCGCGCAAACGGCTGTTCCTGGTCTCCACCATGGATGCCTCCTCAAAACCGTTAACCGCCAAACTGCTCGAGCGCCCGCGCCTGATCGAGCACATCAAATCTCTAATCCCGAATATCGACCTCGCCCACATCGTCCCCTACAACACCACCGACCTGGAACGTGAACTTTCCGTGCGCCTCGATATCCCCATGTACGCGGCCGACCCGCGCTTCTTCGGCTTCGGGACGAAGAGCGGCGGACGTCAGATCTTTGCGGAGGAGAAAGTACCGCATCCCTCCGGGACCGAGAACCTGACCGGCGAGACCGACCTGCTGGCAGCCATTATCAAGATGCGCAAGGAGAAACCTGGCTTGAAGCGCGTGATGGTCAAGCTCAACGAGGGCGTCTCCGGGGAGGGCAACGCGGTCGTCGACCTGGAGGGCCTCCTCGATAAGGGCGACCAGCCCGAGGCGCTGGCCGAACGGGTGCGGTCCATGCGCTTCGAGCATCCCGAGGCCACCTATGAATTTTTCATTGCAAAGATGTACGAACGCGGCGGCATCGCCGAGGAGTAC
This sequence comes from uncultured Anaerolineaceae bacterium, assembly GCA_964447845.1. Classification (GTDB taxonomy): domain Bacteria; phylum Chloroflexota; class Anaerolineae; order Anaerolineales; family Villigracilaceae; genus DASXQN01. Next base: position 6,832 of record CAYUUJ010000006.1, on the reverse strand, counting down.
GTCACGGGCGACGAGTTCTTCAGTCCCAGCGTGCAGCTGCGCGTCAGTCCGCTGGGCGAGGTGCAGGTGCTCTCGACGCACGACCAGATGCTCGGCGGCCCCGGCGGCCAGAGTTATCTCGGCGCCAAGTTCCCCGCGCATCCCGACTACAGCCGCATGATCGTGACCGAGGCGGTCAAGGTCGGCAAGCGACTCGCCAAAGAAGGCGTCATCGGCCGCTTCGCGCTGGACTTCGTTGTCGTGCGCTCCAAAGGCGGTCCTTCGGCAAGCTCAGGATGGCAGGTTTATGCCATCGAGATCAACCTGCGCAAGGGCGGCACCACGCACCCGTTCCTCACACTGCAATATCTCACCGACGGCATCTACGATTGGGAGAAAGGCACGTTCAGCACGCTGCTCGGGCACCCGAAACATTACGTGGCCAGCGACCATCTCGAGAACCCCGAGTACCGCGCCTTCACCCCGTACGACCTGTTCGACATCGTCAGCCGCTACCGCCTGCACTTCGACCATCTCTCGCAGAGCGGCATCGTGCTGCACATGATCAGCAACGTCAGCACCGGCGGCAGCTTCGGCATGACGGCCATCGCCGACACCGCCGAGTCCGCCGAGGCGCTGTACCAGCGCGCCATCGGCATCTTCGACGATGAGGCTCGCAGGGCGCTCATGTAGAGGCGGGTAGGGGCAATTCATGAATTGCCCCTACCCGCCTTTGTGTCACGAAGTGAGGGAGCCACCCCTTTATTGTGTCATTCTGAGGAAGCCGTACTCGGCGACCGAAGAATCTCTCTCGGCCCCAAAGAGATCCTTCGGTCGCGAAGAACGCTCCCTCAGGATGACACGAATTGAAGGTATATGAGCAACTTTAGTTATCTTCTCAAAAATCCCCCTTCGCGCCCTTCGCGCCTTCGCGGTTCGTTCTCTTTCTCTCCCAATAATCCCCCTTCGCGCCTTCGCGGTTCGTTCCCCGCATCCTTCAGGAAAACGCCACAAATTGGCAGCTCGTAAATAAGTCCGGAATCGCCTGAGCGGGGTTACTACATGCAACGGGAAGGGACATCGGAATGGGCGAGACCGGCATCACAAAGGAAACGACAATCAACAGGGCAGCTTTCGACCGCTGGCAGGCGTTCTGTTCGTCGCGCAGGGGCACCTTCGGCATGTTCTGGTGGGCGGTCGCCGAAGCCACCTTCTGGCCAGTCATCCCCGATGGACTTTTATTTCCCATGGCCATCGGCCGGCGGACCAAGTACTGGCAGTTGTTGGGCGCCGCCATCCTGGGTTCGACGCTCGGGGGTATCACCACTTATCTCTTTGCATACTTCCTGCCGGAGGCGGCCCTGTCTGTTCTTCCGAATCTCCCGGTGGTACAAACATTCATGATCGAAAAGGCGGGCCAGGCCTTGACCGAACAAGGTGCCATGGCCTTCTGGACCCAGCCGTGGAGCGGCGTTTCTTTTAAGATCTACGCCATCGAAGCCGGCGCGCGCGGCATGCATCCCCTGCAGGCGCTTTCGCTTTCGGTGGCTGCGCGCGGTCTCAGAATGTTGGCCAGTTCGGGCGTCGCGCGCCTGCTGGCCTGGCTTTTCCCGAAATTCTTCCGGGACTACTGGATCTATTTTCTCGTCACGTACCTGATCGTATTCGCTTACGGCTGGATTTCCACTCAATTGCTGTAACAGGAGCGCCCATGAATTCTCAGGCACCGGATGGCAAGCGCTACAAACGACCCTGGCTGGCAGTCGTTCTGAATTTGATCCCATTGATCGGTTTAGGCGGCTGTGTTGCCAGCACGGAGGAAGTTGCCATCGATATAGGGTGGGATTTGATCTGGTTCATATTTGCCTGGGGCCTCGGATATCTTTATCTCGGCAAGCTGCGGCAGTTTTTTGGGGCGCTGCTCCTGCCCTGGATCCTGTGCCCGCTGACGATTTTCGTGAGTCCCTGGGATCCGGAGCACCAGAGTCCCACGATCGAGAGGATCGCACCCATCATGTTGATCGTGAGCGTGGCCTGCGTCCTGACGGCGGTGCATGCCGACCGGCAGGCGGTGGCTCATAATGCCGGCCTGCAAAACCCGCCGCCGGAGGATCCCAAGCCGGATAAAAAATCAGCCGAAAAGTCGGAAGGCATGTAGGGGCGAGGTCTTCTCGCCCAGGCAGCATCGCTCCTTTATGTCATCGCGAGCAACCTTATCCGCCGCGCTGACCGAAGGTGTCGAAGCGCACGTCGATGAAATACAACCCGCCGCCGGGCGAAGCACGCTTCGCCCCTACAAGAACTCGGCGGCTCCTTGTATGACATAGGAAGTGGAGAAAAATCTTTGGGAATCTACGCGACAAAATCCAAATGGCAGAAGGCCCTGCAGCCGATCGTTGACTTGTGTGTCGCACGCCGCGTGCACCCTGATTTGTTCATTTACGCGGCCTTGCTGCTTTCCATCAAAGCCGGTTTTGCATTTTATCAGGCGGGCGCGAATCCGATCTGGCTGTGGGTCGTCCCGCCGTGCGTGCTGGTCCGCCTGCTGCTCAATCTCATGGACGGACAGGTGGCGCGCGCCCTGGGCATCGCCAGCGCGTGGGGCGAGGCAAAGAACGAGTTCGGCGACCGGCTGGCGGATGCCTCGATCTTCATCGGCCTCGGCCTGGGCGGGTACGCGGACACGCGTTGGGTAATGATCGCGCTGACCCTGATCCTCCTGGTCTCCTATCTCGGCATCCTCGGCAAAGCCCTCGGCGGCGGACGCGTCTACGGCGGCCTGTTCGGCAAAGGCGACCGCATGATCTCGCTGGCCCTCTTCACGCTCTACCCGGCGATCTCCGGCGATCTCACCAGCTACAACTATTATCTAATGCTTGCGTCACTTGCTGCGCTGATCACCATTATCCAAAGACTCAGGATCATCCAAAATTCCACCGCGAAAACCCACGGCTGATGAAATCCGTTTTTATCCGCCGAAGGATCCGTTATAAATCCGTTGACCACCTTCGCGGTTAAGCTCTTTTCCCTTTGTTCTTCTTCGCGTTCTTCGTGCCTTCGCGGTTAAAACCCTTTTCCGGAGATTAATAAATGGTCTTCCACAACCCCCTCGATAACCCGCTCTTCCTGCCTTCGCTCAAGATCGTCGGCTGGCTGTTCCTGTTCGGCTTCGCCATCGTGCTGTTCTTCGCCCGCAAGGACTTCAAAGCCGGCCTGCAGGGCGAGCTCGGCAAACGTTTCATCGGCTGGATGATCATCGCGCCGGTCTTCCTTGTCGCTACGTTTGTACGCGGTCATATCGCGGCGTTGATCCTCTTTATCTTCTTCTACCGCGTGCTGAACGAATACATCCGCGTGGTGGGCGTCACACGACCCTATGCCATCTATCTTTTTATCCTCGTGCCCATCACATTCTTCATTGCGCAGTATTATCCCGAATTCTATTTCACGCTGCCGGCCGCTTCGATTTTGCTGCTGACACTGGTCCCCATCCTGAGCCGCCATGTCGAAGACCTGTACAACCAGCTGTCCTTCACCGGGCGCGGCTACCTGTACCTGGTCTGGTCTGTGGCGCATCTCATTTTGCTGCAACAACTGGCCGGCACCGGGCTGGTGCTGCTGACCGCGGTCGGCGTGGCGCTCAGCGACGTGATGCAGTATACGGTCGGCAAACTGCTCGGCAAACACATCATCTCGCCCGAGGTCAACCCGCGCAAGGCCTGGGAGGGATTGATCGGCGATTTCCTGGGCGCGGGCACGGCCGTCTGGCTCTTCCGGTTTGCTCTGCCGCCGGAATTTACACTCGTGCCGCAGATCATCCTGGCCTTGATCATCGGCCTGGGCTCGGCCTGGGGCGACCTGATCAGCTCGATGATCAAGCGCGTGGCGAACATCAAAGATTGGGGGAACATCATCCCCGGCCACGGCGGTCTGCTGGACCGCGCCAACAGCATGGTGATCGTCATCCCGTTGGTGTATTACTTCGCTTATTTTGTGCTTCGTTAGTCACGGCGAATCTCACCACAGAGCTCACAGAGTCCACAGAGAATTTTTAAAGATTTACTCTGTGATCTCCGTGTTCTCTGTGGTGAAAAGACTCCAGGCAGTATAATTAACCGATCATCTCTGAAGTAGCTGGAGGAAAAATATGGGTGCATTCCTGCGCAGTGTGTTGGGCGTGATCGCGGGTGTGATCGTGGCCATGCTGATCATATCCCTGGTCGAATTTGGAGGCAGTCTGCTTTACATCGTCGATCCGGATGTCGTATTGAGCGGCGATACGGATCAGGTTCCATTCATTGCATATATCACGATACTGGTCGCCTGGGCGCTTGGCTCCTTCGTGGGCGCCTGGCTGGCGGGCCGCATCGCCGGGCGCGGACCGCTCCTGCACGGGATGATCGTCACAGTGCTGCTGCTGATCGCGGGCGTGATCAATATGCTGCTCATCCCGCACCCGGTCTGGGTCTGGGGGTTGGGCATCGCGGGCTTCATCCTGTGCGGTTATGCGGGCGCTCGCCTGGCGGCGAAACCCAAAGCCATGCCGGTCTCCTGACAATCAATTCAAAAACCCTCTCCACAAAGGCACGAAGTCGCAAAGACACCAAGAAAAGAAACTTTGAGACTTTGCGTCCTAAAACCGCTAACAAAACGTGTCACGAAGTGAGGAAGCTAAAGACGTCGCTTTGCGACGTCCGGCGACCGAAGGATCTCTTTTGATCAGAGAGGAGATCCTTCGGTCGCGGAGAACGCTCCCTCACTTCGTGACACAATTTAGGTTTTGTTAGGCACTCTAAGTGTCTTTGTAGTAAAGCTTGAATTAAAATGACACCTCCTCCCAAACCGCTGGCAGCCACACCTCCCATGGGCTGGAACTCATGGAATATGTTCGGAAACAAGGTCCATGAGACCTCCATCCGCGAGACGGCCAACGCCATGCTCTCTTCCGGCTTGAGAGATCACGGCTATGAATACATCGTCATTGACGACTGCTGGTCCCGCAAGGATGGGCGTGATGCGCATGGCGACCTGGTCGCCGACCCCGGGAAATTTCCAAGCGGCATGCCGGCCTTGATCGACTACGTGCACAACCTGGGATTCAAATTCGGCATCTACTCGGATGCGTCCGAACAGACCTGCGCGGGTTACCCTGCCAGCTACGGCTTCGAAGATCAGGACGCGCAGTTATGGGCCGCGTGGGGGGTGGACTTCCTCAAATACGACTATTGCGGTGCGCCCGCCGAACAGTCCGCTGCCATCCAGCGCTATGGGCGCATGGGCGAGGCGCTGCGCAAGACCGGGCGCGAGTTCCTGTTCTCCCTGTGCGAATGGGGCAATCAAAGTCCGCACTTGTGGGGACGCGACGCCGGCGGAAACATGTGGCGCGTTTCGGGGGACGTCTTTGACAGCTGGATCAACATCTGGATGCCGGCCTGGAATAGTTATGGGATCGGCGTGGATGTTTCGATCGATATTGCGGATGATCTGCATGAATTCGGCGGCCCCGGCGGATGGAACGACCTGGACATGCTGGTGGTGGGCTTGAAAGGCAAGGGACAGATTTCCGGGGGCGGGCTGTCCTTTATGGAATATCAGACACATATGTCCATGTGGTGCCTGGCGTGTTCGCCGTTGATGATCGGCTGCGACGTGCGCACATTGGATTCCGAAAGCGCGGCGTTGTTGATCAACCCGGAAGTGCTGGCGGTTAATCAGGACGGTCTCGGAAAACCGGGCTATCGGGTAAAACAGTTCGGTCCGTGTGAGGTGTGGAAGAAGCCGCTCGCGGACGGTTCGGTCGCGGTGGCGTTGATCAACCGCGGTTCGATCGGCAGCGACATCACCTTGAAGGCCCGCGACGCCGGCTTATTGGACACACCCAAACTGGCGCGCGATCTATGGGCGCAGAAGGATATCGCCGACTTCACATCCGAGCTCACCCGCCGCGTCCAACCCCATGAGACGGTTTTGTTGAAGATCAGTACTTAATGGCTTGTACACGGATTTGACGGATTGCACGGAGCTTCACGGATTTTTTCAGGGAGGAAAAATGACTAGGATTGCAGGTAGTGGGGATCAAAGAAAGCCATTCGAAGGAAAGCATGCCGGGTTGAGCGATAGGATCATCAAAGTCTTTTATCAAGTTCATACGGAGCTCGGCTACGGATTTAGTGAGAAAGTCTATCAAAAGGCATACGATATTGCGTTGCGTGAAGCTGGCATGAATGTTGTTGAACAAGTTCCGATAATAGTGTATTTTCGTGGTCAGTTGGCTGGGGAATTCTTCGCCGATATGGTCGTCAATGACACAATCCTTCTTGAGCTAAAATCCGCAGGCTCAATACTGGAAGAACATGAGGCTCAACTTTTAAATTACTTGAAAGCCACCGAACTGGAGGTCGGCTATTTGTTAAACTTTGGCAAATCGGCCATTTTCAAACGTAAGATATTCGACAATCACCTAAAGGGCTCATTGCATTGGATAAGAAAATAAGAAATCCGTGTTCTTCCGTGCAATCCGTGTCATCCGTGTACCAAAGGCAAAATGATGCTCGAAATCGACATACCTATCCCCACTCCTCTTGATCCAGATTCGATCTCTGTGATCGTTGAGCAAATTTGCACTACGATGGGTCTTGACCTTTCCTCCAAAGGCACGCTTGCCAAATATCCGGGCTGCATCCACTGGCATTACAAAAAGGGCAAAGCGCGCGGCACACTCGAAATTACCTGGTGGACGGCTGATCGCCAAAACCCGCGGCTGTGGCTCAAGGTGGCCGCCGGCCGCACCGCAGACTGGATCGATCCGGCCATCACTCGCTTCAGGGAACAGTTTGAGCAGTACAATAGCAGC
>CAYUUJ010000005.1:0-16259 GCA_964447845.1 uncultured Anaerolineaceae bacterium | reverse complement strand
CACATGTATGATGCTGGCCGCCTACAATGGCACTTACGCCATTTGTTAACCCATTGACATCAACTGGGGTTAAGCGCTGTGTGGTCGTACCATCCCCCAACTGACCGAGATCATTCCTGCCCCAACACTTCACGCCTCCGCTCGTCGTTAATACACACGTATGGCTGTCGCCGCCCGCGAAAGCCGCTATGCCGCTGCTCAACCCAACGACATTCACCGCAATAGATCGGTCAGTGATCGTGCCATCGCCCAACTGGCCATAGTTGTTCCGTCCCCAGCATTTTACTGCGCCCGCTGTCGTCAACGCACATGTATGCCAGGCGCCACTGCCGATGGCATTCACACCGCTGGTCAATCCGCTGACATTCACTGGAGTAAGTCGCTGCGTGGTTGTGCCATCGCCGATTTGGGAGTATGCATTGAATCCCCAGCACTTGACTCCGCCACTGGTAGTCAGGGCACAAGTATGCATATCGGCTGCTACAACCGCAGCCACCCCGCTTGTCAATCCACTCACATTAACAGGCGTTGTGCGCTGCGTCGTCGTCCCATCTCCAAGCTGGCCCCATGCGTTGTTACCCCAGCATTTGAGAGCGCCACTTGTGGTCCGTGCACAGTTGTGATTCGTGCCCGCTGAGATGGCTGTCACCCCACTGCTCAATCCACTGACATACGCCGGCGTGATGTGAACAATGATTGTCCCGTCTCCAAGACGTCCATTGGCATTGTCCCCCCAGCATTTTACTCCGCCGCTGGTCGTCAAAGCACAGGTGTGACCAAATCCTGCGTCACTAGAAGCCACCCCGCTGGACAAGCCGCTGACATCCACCGATGTGGTGCGCTGGTAATTAATGCTCACTCCCAGCTGTCCATTGAAATTGGATCCCCAACATTTGACTTCACTGCCAACAGTTAATGCACAGCTATGAACAACCCCCGCGACCACACTAGTCACACCACTGGCCAATCCGCTGACACTTACGGGTGTATAGCTGTTCTGAGTCGTGCCGTCACCTAGTTGCCCATTAGAGTTGCTTCCCCAGCATTTCAAGCCGCCAGTAGTAGTCCGTGCACACGTGTAATAAGCACCAACGGCAATTTCCGCAGCACCAGTAGTCAACCCGCTGACATTTACAGGCGTAGTGCGCTGCGTGGTCGTGCCATCGCCTAGCTGCCCATTAGAGTTGCGTCCCCAGCATTTAATTCCGCCGCTGGTCGTCAAAGCACAGGTGTGATAACTTCCGACAGCTATCGCGGCCACACCACTGGTCAACCCGGTGACATTTACAGGTGTAGTACGCTGTGTGGTCGTGCCGTCACCCAGTTGACCATTAGAGTTGCTTCCCCAGCATTTAATGCCACCGCTGGTCGTCAAAGCACAAGTATGATAGAGGCCTGTTGTTATGGCAGCTACGCCGCTGGTTAGACCGCTGACATCTACTGGTGTAATTCGTTGGGTGGTTGTGCCGTCGCCCAGTTGACCATTAGAGTTGCTTCCCCAGCACTTGACACCGCCCGCGGCGGTTAAGGCACATGTGTGAGCATACCCAGCGGCAACGGCAATCACGCCGCTGGTCAAGCCGCTGACATTTACAGGCGTAGTACGCTGCGTCGTCGTGCCGTCGCCCAACCTGCCATTTCCGTTGTTGCCCCAACATTTAACCCCGCCTCCAGCTATCACAGCACATGTATGATAACTGCCGGCGGATACGTTGGCCATATTGCTTGTCATCCCGCTTACGTCTATCGGTGTACTTTGATCCGTAGTTGTGCCATTACCGAGTTGACCGTTATTATTTTTGCCCCAACATTTAAGACCATTGGTCGTGGTAATTGCGCAGGTATGCTCGCCACCAGCCTTAATTACGAGTGGAGTAAATGCCGATGATATATTTGTAAGATTACCAATGGAGTTGTATGCAAAACCTTGACTGTACGGTCCACTAACGCTTAACAAGCGATCAAGCGCATCATATGTGTAATTCAGCGTTTCACTTCGCGTGGCATCCACGATTTGGCTGACATTGCCGTTGGCTTGATACATGTAAGAGAGATTCAGCTTCGGACTGGATGGGCTCGTGCCGCAGGATTGCAGCGTGCCTGAATAGACGCGCAAGCCTGTCAGCCGCATGGTGTTCGCGTCGTAGCAGGATTGCTGGTTCAAACCATTGCCCAAGGCTTGGTCGGTCACCTGGCCACTGCCGCTATAGTGGATGTTCGAAAGATATGTGTTTGTGCCGCTCAGGCTTGAGAGCGCGCCCATGGCATTGTAGGAATAGGTGAGAGTTTCCCGGTTCGATGGGTTTTGGTTCGGGAGAATCTGGGTGAGTGGACGACCCAGGAAATCGAAGGTGGAGTCGATTTTGTAATCTGTGCTTTCCACTGTGCGGGTCTCATTGGTTGGTTGGCCGAGCACGTTATAAAACCAGCTTGAAGAGCCGCTACCATCCGTCATGCTGGTACGGCGGCCAACGCCTTCGTTGCCACCCGTCCTGGAGTCATAAGTGTAAGTAACATCCGGTGTGCTGTCACAGGCACCAGACCCGGTGTAGGTCTTCTCGAACGGGCGGTTCAGGTCATCATAAGTCACGCTGGTGGTGCAGCCGCGCGCATCCTGCTGGCTGGTGAGATTGCCGAACACATCGTATCCGTAACTCCACGATCCCATGTCTGGATCACTCATAGCAGTCTTGCGCCCGAGGCCGTTATAGGTCATGGTGGTCTGGTTGCTGGCCGCGTCTATGACCTTTTTCAGAAGATCGCGATGGTCATATTCATAGGTGGTGGTCGCATACAGCGTGTACGTGCCGCTGCCTGCGTATTCCTCCACCTTTACCAAACGCCCGAAGGAATCATTCTCCTGTACCTTTTGGTGGCTGTTACGATCTATAACGATCGTGCGCAAGCCGGAATAAGAGAATGTCTCCTGGCTGGAATCCGGATGCGAGACCGATGTCGTTCTACCAAGCGCGTCGAAACCCGCAGTCGTATGCGGGATGCTGCCCCAACTCGGGGTGAAGTAACCGCCGCCTGTGCCGCTTAATGTGCGCGGCAGGCCGCTGTAGCGGGTGAGCCCTTGCGCGTTGTAGGAGACGTCGCTCAGGACGAGATAGTTCGCGGTCTCATACGGACCCTGAGTCTGGATCACACGGCCGAGGCCATCCAATATCTGCCATGCCGAGCGATAATTGTCTATCGTTTCATCCCAGATATCCATCTGCAGCGCAAAAGGCGCGCTGATCGAGGTGCCCGTGGGATAGGTGTAGATAACGTTTTCATCCACAGCCTCGGGATAAGTTACCGAGATGACGCGGCCTAGTCCATCGTAGGTCGTGGTCGTAGAGTTGCCATTCGGATCGTTGACCACGGTCGGCAAGCCCAGTGCGTTATCGTATGTCACGGATGTCTCTGGGAAATCCGGGTACTTTGGATTTCTCGTCCAAGTGGGATATGTCGCCAGAGTAGTCTCATATCCTGTCGAATATGTGAGGTAAGAACTGCTTGGCTGACTCCCGGTGCTGCCATAGCTTTGATAAAGGCGCGTATCGGTCACATTTCCATACGTATCATAGATGTACTTCGTATCTATCGTCTGCGTACCCGCGCCATCCACATTAACCACGCGGCTGAGGGTCAGGTTGCCGATCTCCAAATGTGTGTTGGTACCCGGCAGATCGGTGTCATACCCATATTCTTGTTTTGAAATTGTTGTTCCGCCGTTCTTAAGAGTTTTCCTTGAAAGCGTGTTCAGGATCCAAAAGTCAGGAGATGTATTGGTGACATATTCGTATTCAGTCTTTCGATAGAGAGTTGATGCGCCGTCATATTCCTCAACCCAATCCATATTGCCGGTGGCTGTGACGTGATGATATACCGTCTTTCCGACCTGCACCAGACTGCTGGTGCGAAGATACTCCACTACTTCTCTAGCGTAAACAAAGGAGCCACCGGAGGGCAATCCACTTGTTTCTTCAGCATAATCAGTTGTCGTTTTCGCAAGGATCGTGCCGGCAGCATTCTGATGCTGGACCTCGAACTCACGGCCGCTCTTTTCCTGGTCAGTTGTATGGAATTTGTGCAGCGAGATAGCCAGCGTAGTGGTGCCGTTGAAGTCTTTGGTAGTGGCCGTGGTCTGGGCATAGCCGATCAATTCACCTACGCTGCTGCCATTGCACCAGCCCGCGGTCGCGTCGTTGTAACACGGTGTGCTGTATGCGAAAGTGCTCTTCATCGGGCTGGCGCTCACGCCATCCGCGACATCCAGCGTTTCGACGCGCCAGTTATACCAGGACGTGCTTGGCCGGCCGTCATTGCCATAGGTATACGTTGCAGAGCCTTCCCAGCCGTTGGAGACAGAAGCCAGGCGCGGGTAGGCCCACTCAACATCCGTCCCATTCACGGCGCGGTTAATTTTATCTGTGTAAGTAAAAGTGACCGTCGGCGCGCTGGCCGCGGGCGTGCCTCCGGAAACAGCCACGGAAGTCAGCGTTGTGGTCTCCCAGGTCTCGCCATCATCGCTGTAGGAGCGCACGTCGTAACCCAGGTCATATGTGCGGACAACCGTCGAGCCGTACTTGACTTCGATTTTGTCCAGCCGATTTGTGTCCCAGTTATCCCAATCGTTTTCCGGGCTGGGTACTTCGTCTCCACCGCGCGTTTCGCGTACGAAGACCACTGAATAACCCGCGGCTGGACTGCTGGAAGTATGCTCGGTATATACGATCGTATCCAGATAACTGGCCTGGTCGTAATCCGTGCTGGTACCAGCCACGGTGCGTGTTTCTTCGGAGTATGTAAAACTCATCCGGTTGCCGTGCGTGTCGGTAACGCGGTCCGCGCGCCAGCGCGAAGCCACCACATCGGTCGCCTCGCCGGCGTAACCCAAACTCGACCATGCGCCGCTCGCTGCACCGGGATACCCAGCCATGGCGGAGAGTTGCTCGGAATCGCCGTTCCAGCCCAATCGCCAACGGGTTCCGTTCGTCTCGACGACCTCCCACCATTCTCCACCGGCATTCTGCGCGGCCGGGCTGTTGTTGCCGAGATCGTCGTTATGTAACTGGATATAAAGATAGCTTTCGGATTTTGTATGATAACGACCCGTCGTGCCATCCGGGATCAGTTCATAGCCGGTGCCATTGAAAAGAAGAATGAACTCATTTTCATATCCATATGACCCGCCGCCACAGGGACTGCACACGCCATTGGTGATCTTGCGGGCGATTTCCACCGAGTCCACGCTCCAGCCCATGCCCACCCACGAAGCCTGTATATCCCCCAGCACGCCATCGGCTGTGCCGCTGGAATAGGACAAAGCCAACGAAGGCGACATACCATTGCGGCCGGGAGGCGTCCAGATCGGCAACGAGAAACGCGCGCGGCCAGTGAAGAGATCGGGATAGGCGCTATCGAACAAGAGTATGTTGGCGCCGTTTTGCGGGAACGACGGACCGATGCCCGCGCCCCATGTGGAGAAGTGTGTCACGTCGGCGCTGATCGTGTTGGCTTCCCGATCGATACTCTTGAGCGGTACGCGCACCCAGGTGCCGGAGTCTTCGTCCAACGTGACGAGGAAAGGTGTCTGGTCCGCCGGGAGGGTGGCGAGGTTCGTGAGGCCTTCAAATGATACGGTCACTTCAACGGGTTTCTCGAACTCAACCTCCACAGGCTGCAATGGAATGATGCGGTCTTGTTCCTGTGCAGATTGTTCCTCTTCAACAGCGGGCGCGGTAGGAGAGGGCTCGACTGTAGGCGTTGGGCTTTCTTCAACGATCTCACCTGCGCTTCCTGAAAGCGCCTCAAGCGAAAATTCCTCGGCCGGCACAGGTGAATCCACTGGTTCAGGAGCCAATTCTTCAATCAAAGGTTCTGATAATAATTGAGCTTCGTCTGGTTGTGGCGCGCGGATCTCGAGTTCGAACACCAGCCACGGTTCGCCTGTGCCTTGGGATTCCGTTTCCTGCTTCAGATCCTCGATCACCACTCCGCCGGATGTGTCCAGCGTATCGTCCGCCAGAGTGACCTGGACGCGGCCGTCCAACCCCAGCGCTTCCCCGCCTCTTGCATCCAACAAGGTGAGATCCTGTTTGGAGGACAGGATGGTCAGAGTGACTTCCGCCAGCCTGGGCTCAGCCATGCCATCCGCGCTCAAAGACGCGCTGTCCACGAGCTGGACTGCGTCCAGCTCACCTTGCACCTGAACTTTATATGTAAGAGTGAGCTTTTCGTCTGGGAGCAGTATTGCGGACGGGTTTTCTTTGCCCCAGGTCAATTGATTAGTTTGCGCATCAAAAATGAATTCCTTGAGTTCGTTCTCGTTGAGGATGAAATATTCGGGCAGGATGTTTGAGAACAGAATACCGGAAGCGGCGGTCTTGCCCTGGTTGGCGATCGTGATCGTGAAAGTGATCTCATCACCCGGCGCGGCTTGCGCAGGCTCCGCTGAGAAAATGAATGCCAGCAAAGGTGCGGAAACAGCCGTTGGCGTGTACCACGGTGTAGGTGTTTCTGTTGGATCAACCTCGGTAGTTGGGCTGGGGGTCGATTCCAGCGCCGGGACCGGGGTGGCCGTCTCCAAAGGCGTAGGCGTTTCCGTGTCGGGAGGCAGGTCGGTCGGTGTTTCTGTGGGCGTGCTGGCTTGGGCGACGAAGCCCAATACGCCCCCAAAATAGGCATGCGTAGTGGATGGCTCAGCCGGCAATTCGGTTTTCTGTGGAGAAAGAGCGGAACCCCCCACTGGAATAAGTGCATTAAATAAAACGACCAGGGTTAGGGAAAATCTCCCGGCCGTTTCGATGAGCTGGTTGCGTGACGACATCCTGCCTCCCTGAAAATTCGTACAATAATGGATTTTTAAGATCTTGGTAGTAACGCGTGTTAAATACCCACCCACCAAATCAGAACCAGTTGAGTGTATCAAGATAGAATACAACAAAAAGATATGCCGAGTCAAGAACGAATTATTTAATTGGCTTGTTGACAACACACTGCTAGAAAGAGAGCATTGGGATCGTCGACAGCCAGAGAGCCGTAATTGCCCGCATGCACGGTGGACTTGCGAATCCGTCATGGCGAAAGTCTGTGGTGGGGCTGGGTTGCCGTGCAGAACGTCAAATTGAATGAAAAGACCCACACTTCGGCTTACAGGAACGCAGGCTTTCAGTTATATAACTCGTGTTACCTTGATGCTTTTTTAAGATAAAATTCCGAAAACAACCATACAGCGACCGCGGCTGGGTTTTACCCGGCCGGTCCTGTACCGATCATCAAAGCGATTTTCTTGAGGGGGCTGTCAAGCGCAAGAGCCGTACAACAGATTCTCTGGAGGCCTGGATGAGCAATCAAGATACGAGTGTTGACACCGCAGTAGCGAGATACCGCCGTTTCATGGCCTTCCTGGCCATCTTTCTGGTATTGATCGGACAATTTCTCGTTTTTGTCCAGCCTGTCCGGGAGGGCGTTGTCGTTCCTCCATATCTGTGGCTTAGCCTCCTCGGGATTATCCTGTTCCTGTTAAGTCAGGTCCTCCCGCCCGCCCGGGCAATTCAAAGAATTTTCCACCACTTTACATTTTCAGGAGCGGTACCCTGGATCAGCGCCGCTGTTTTCCTGTCCGCTCTGACGATCGCCATGACGATCGGTTTCCAGCGCAATGCCCAGTTCAGCTACATTCCCGTCATCACGATCTGGTTCCTGGCAGGGCTGTGTTACATAACGGCCTTTCTTAACGGATTCGTGACAGGCAGCCAATGGAAAGAGTGGTTCAGGCAAAACCGTAATGAGCTGCTGATCATCGCAGCCATCACGCTCGCAGCGGCGTTGCTGCGTTTTTACAATCTGGGCGAGATCCCGCGCGTGATGGACGGCGACGAGGGTCGCCTGGGGCTGATCGCCCAGGTGACCGTCGAAAGCGAGCTTTCCAACCCATTTGCGCTCTGGGAGAACTTTGGGGCGCTGTATCTGCAGGCCATGAATCTGGTGTTGAGATTATTTGGAACGACGCTCTATGCGGTGCGTTTCCTTCCGGCTGTGAGCGGTGTGCTGGCCGTCCCGGCCCTCTACCTGCTTGCACGTTATATCGCCGGCCGCCGTGTGGCGCTGATCGCAGCCATCCTGCTCGCCATCTCGCACACCCATATCCATTTCAGTCGCATCGGTTCGGTGGGCTACATCCATGCCTCCTGGCTTGTCCCCCTGGAGTTGTATTTTCTACTCAGCGGCCTGGACAAGCGAAGTTCGTGGCGGACGGCGATTGCCGGTATTTTGCTGGCCATCCACTTTTCCGTCTATCTGACGGCGCAGATCATCACGGGCATGTTGATCATCTATATGCTGCTGGCCCTCCTGCTCCTGCGGTCCTGGTTCCTGCCCGCCCTGCGCCAGGCTGCTGTATTCTGGGGCGGCTTTCTCATCATGCTGCTGCCGCAGTTGTATTTCATCCTCCGGAACCCCAATGAGTTTTTCAACCGGTTGAGTGAAAACGGCACGTTTCAGACTGGCTGGCTGGCCGAAACGATGACGACCACCGGCCAGAGCGCGGTCCAGGTGCTGATCGGTCGTGTTGCACACGCCTTTCTGTCCCTGATCTATTATCCGTCCATCGATTTCTACGGATCACCCTCGCCTACATTAGGCTTGATCGCGGCAGTGCTTTTCATGTTCGGCCTCGGACTTGCCTTATGGCTCACGCGCTCGCCGAAATTCCTGTTATTGAACGGATATTTCTGGGCCGCCACGGTTTCCATTGGGATCTTCGCCATTCCTCCCTCCGCCGATACCTACCGCATGTTGATCGCGCTGCCCCCCGCCATGATCCTGGCTGCGCTCGGACTGGACGTCATTCTTACGAGGCTGGGCATGGGCTGGTCCACCTCGCGCAACGCGTATGCCGCCGCCTCGGGTGTAGTGATCGCCACGCTCCTGGTCTCCAACTTGTGGACCTATTACGGGGATTTTGCGGGTCAATGTCGTTACGGCGACAATTTCCAGGGGCGCTTTGCCTCCTATCTGGGAAGATATGTTGCCAGCATCGAGAAGGAATCCGCGATCTACTTACTGAGCGATCCCTTGTATTTCTATGGCTCGCATGCCTCCGTCGATTTTTTGAGCCAGCGCAGGCCGATCATCAATGTCCCTGAAGCGGCGGATACACTCAATCTCGTCTCGGGCGAAACCGTGATCGCCAGCCCGGAGCGCATCCCCGAACTGGAGACCTGGGTTCGCGCGCACCCCGGAGGCGACGTGCATTATCAATATGACTGCACGCGCACCATCCTGATGGCTTATCAATTGCCCTAGAGGCAAATTGGAACGCGAAGAATATGAGATCATGTTCCGGGTCGAGACCAGCCACTGGTGGTATTCCGGAATGGAAGCCGTCACCCGGGCGATCCTGGATCGCTCGTATCGCAACGTGAACAGCCTGCGTATTCTGGATGCCGGCTGTGGCACCGGCGCAGCAATGACCACCTATCTGTCAGACTATGGCATTGTGACCGGAATCGACCTGTCACGAATCGCGGTGGATTTCGCCAGGCAACGAAAAACCGGGCGACTGGCGCAGGCTTCGGTCGTTGAACTGCCTTTTGCGGCGAACTCCTTTGACCTCGTGACAAGCTTTGACGTCCTGTACGAGAAGGGAGTACCGAGCGACTTATCCGCTTTGAAGGAATTCCTGCGTGTTCTGAGAAGAGGTGGGCGGCTGCTGTTGCGAGTGCCCGCCTTTAACTGGCTCAGGGGACGCCACGATTTAGCCGTGCATACCGCCCGTCGCTATACGGCTGTGCAGCTGAAAGATCTTGTTCACCAGAGCGGCCTGGTCGTCGAACGGATCTCTTATGCCAATATGCTCCTATTCCCGATCGCAATGACCAAGCGGATGACCGAGAGGTTTTTTTCGACCAATCGACAGCGGTCTGATCTGACCCTCGAGCCGGGTCCGTTAAATGGGATGCTCCAAACGCTGCTCGAATGGGAGGCTCCGTTCGTGGCACGCACTGGCCTGCCTTTCGGCTTGAGCGTGATCGCGGTCGGGCGAAAACCCGATCGACAAGGCGGCACCAGTTAAAAAACTTTCCAGCATCAGCGCGGTATTCCCTGCCTATAACGACGCCGGGACGATCCCCAGCATGGTGATCGCGACCATGATGGCTTTGCGCCAGGTGACGGATGATTATGAAGTCATCGTCACGAACGACGGGAGCAGCGATCACACTGCTCTTATCCTGGATGAAATGGCCACGCGATATCCTGAATTGCGCGTCATCCATCATCCGATAAACAGAGGCTATGGCGCCTCCATCCGCAGCGGATTTTCAGCCGCGACCAGGGAATGGATTTTTTATACGGACGGCGACGCGCAATACAATCCACTCGAACTGATTGAGCTGGTGAACGCAATTGACGACGGCGTGGATATCGTCAACGGGTACAAGATCGCGCGCAGCGATCCTCTGATCCGAAAGATCATCGGCAGGCTGTACCACCATTTCGTCAGCCTCGTATTCGGCATCCGCCTGCGCGATGTGGACTGCGATTTCCGCTTGTTCAAACGAACCATCTTCGACAAGGTTGATCTCGAGAGTGAAAGCGGAACTGTATGCGTTGAGATGGTCAAGAAGATGCAGGACGCCGGCTTTGTTTTCAGGGAAGTCCCTGTGCACCATCACTTCCGCCAGTACGGCAGGTCGCAGTTTTTCAATTTGCGTCGATTGCTGCGGGTCATGCGTCATCTGATCCTGTTGTATTGGAAATTGGTGATCCGCCGCGAACATTTGCAAACCACATCATGAAGGACTCTTGGAAGGCTGATTTTTCCGGCAGACGTGTGTTGATCACCGGCGGGGCGGGGTTTATCGGCAGCCACCTGGCACGCCGGCTGGTTGATCTGGGGGCACAAGTTTGCATCGTGGATGTCATGGATCCGGATACGGGGGCAAATCTGTTTAACTTGGATCAGATCAAAGAACGGGTCGAGCTTATCGTCGCAGACATCAATACCTTCTCCAAATTTAAAGATTTGATCCAAAAACAGGAATTTATGTTCCGGCTTGCCGGACAGACCAGTCATCTGGGAGGCATGAATGATCCGGTAAAGGATATCGAGATCAACTCGGTCAGCCAGGTAAGAATGTTGGACCTGTGCCATAAGTTCAACCCGGGGATCCGTATCGTATTTGCCAGCACCAGACAGGTATATGGCCGCCCGCAAAGACTCCCTGTAGATGAAAATCAACCGCTGCTACCCATCGATTTCAACGGTGTCAGCAAACTGGCCGGTGACTTGTATCATCTGGTCAGCAGTCAGGTCTACGGGTTGTACGCATCCGTCCTGCGTATGACCAACGTCTACGGTCCACACATGCGCGTAAAGGACGGCAGACAGAACTTCATCGGCTGGTGGGTGCGCCAGCTGTTGGAACGCGGAGAGATCGAGATCTATGGGAACGGCGAACAGCTGCGAGACTTAAATTACGTGGACGACGTGGTGGATGCGATTTTGTCCTGCGCCGGCAGTCCCGCGGGACAGGCCTATAACCTCGGCGGCGAGCCACTCAGACTGCTGGACCTGGCTCAACAGATGATCGAGATCCACGGAAGCGGGTCGTACCGGCTGATACCTTTCCCCGAGGAACGGAAGCGAATCGATATCGGCGATTATTACGGAGACTACTCAAAGATCCAGCGGGAACTCGGTTGGAAGCCGCGCGTCCCGTTACGCGAAGGCCTGGAGCGCACGCTGGCTTTTTATCGGGAGAATCAACATCACTACTGGTAATCAGAAACCGGTCGCTTTTATTGACCTGAAGGCGCAATATCAAAGCATCCGGGCAGAGGTGGATCAGGCGCTGGCCGGCGTCCTGGAAGGGGGACAGTTCATCCTCGGCAGGGAGGTGTCTGAGTTCGAGAGCGAGTTCGCCGCATATTGCGGCGTGTCCAACGCGGCAGGCGTCGGGTCCGGGACGGAGGCGCTGCACCTGGCACTGTGGGCGTGCGGTATCGGGCAGGGAGACGAGGTCATCCTGCCTGCCCACACTGCGGTCGCGACCGTTGCGGCCGTCGAGCTGGCAGGCGCGCGGCCCGTGCTCGCCGACATCGACGCGCGCACGTACACGCTTGACCCGGAGCGGGTCGAAGCCGCGATCACTCCGCGCACACGCCTGATCGTACCCGTGCATCTTTACGGTTGCCCGGCGGATATGGATGCGATCCTCGAGATCGCCAACAGAAAGAATCTGTTCGTACTGGAGGACTGCGCACAGGCGCACGGCGCTCTCTATCATGGAAGGAAGGTCGGGTCGTTGGCTCGTATCGCCGCGTTCAGTTTTTACCCCACCAAAAATCTGGGCGCGTACGGCGATGGCGGAGCAGTGCTCACGGATGACCCTGCGTTGGATCAACGCGCCCGCCTGCTGCGTCAGTATGGCTGGGAGCAACGGTACGTCAGCCGCGTAAAGGGCATGAACAGCCGCCTCGACGAATTGCAGGCCGCTCTGCTGCGCGTGAAATTGCGACATCTCGATCGCTGGAACGTTCGTCGCCGCGAACTGGCCCGCCTCTATTCGGACCGGTTGGCGGGCGCGCCGGTCATCCTGCCGGTTCAACCTGAGGGCGTCGAACATGTCTTTCATCAGTTCGTGATCCGCCACCCGCAGCGCGACCGGCTGCGAGCACACCTGGACGAGCGCGGCATCCAAACTCTGATCCATTATCCGGTCCCGGTCCATCTACAGCCCGCTTATCAGGACCTGGACTACAAGCCCGGCGACCTGCCGCAGGCCGAACTGGCTGCAAGACAAGTGCTTTCTCTTCCTTTGCATCCGGAGCTGACAGATGAAGCAGTCATCCGGGTTTGTGAAGCTATTCTGGATTTTTCAGGTTTTGATGGCCGGTAAATCAGAATCGCATTATCTCGTTCTCACCAACTAAACTTCGGTGTATACTCGCGTTCATTCATTTCCGGAGGCGGTCCTTATATGAAGAGAGCAGTCAGCATCAGCATCGGATCCTCGAAGCGGGACAAGGCGGTGGAAGTAACCTTGCTCGGCGAGCAGGTCCGCATCGAACGCATCGGCACGGACGGCGATATGGAAGCCGCGGCGCTCAAGTTCAAGGAACTGGACGGTCAGGTGGACGCCTTCGGCGTGGGCGGCGCGGACCTGGGGGCGATTGTGGAAGGGAAATTCTTTCCGTTTCATTCTGTTACAAAGCTGGTTCGGTATGTGAAGAAAACGCCCGTCGTGGATGGCGGCGGACTGAAGAACACGCTCGAAAACCGCGCCCCCGCCTTCGTGGACAGCAAGATCGGCGACTACATCAACGCCCGAGGCAAAAAGGTCATGATGACGGTGGGAGTCGACCGCTGGGGTCTCTCCAAAGCCTTCGTTGAAGCCGGCTATGAGGCGGTCTTCTGCGACCTGATGTTCGCGTTGGACATCCCGATCCCGATCCGCTCGATGAAAGGTCTGAAGACGCTGGCCGCACTGCTGATCCCGATCGTGACGCGCTTCCCGTTCGAATGGCTCTACCCGACCGGCGAGAAGCAGGAAAAGCGCACCCCCAAGTACGTGAACTGGTATCAGTGGGCCACCGTCGTGGCTGGCGACTGCCATTACATCAAGCGCTTCATGCCGGACGATATGCAGGGCAAGGTCATCGTCACCAACACCACCACGCCCGAAGACGTGGAACTGTTCAAGAAGTGCGGCGTGAAATATCTGGTCACCACCACGCCGGTGCTGGAAGGCCGCTCGTTCGGCACGAACATGATGGAAGCCGCGCTGGTGGCCATTTCAGGAAAGGGCCGTCCGCTCACCTGGCCCGAGTTAACCGAACTGATCGATAAGATCGGTTTCCAACCGCAAATACAAGAGCTTAATTAAACACGAAGGGCACAAAGGACTCAAAGGTTTTTCCTTTGTGCCCTTTGTGCCCTTCGTGTTTGAAAAAAAGGAGCCAATATGGACGTAATCGTAACCGCCGGTGGGATCCCACAACCCAATGACCCGTTATACGCCTACTCGTCCGGCGATTCAAAAGCCCTGATCGACGTGGCCGGCAAGCCCATGATCCAGTGGGTGCTGGACGCGCTCGGCGAAGCCAAACAGATCAGGAACATCATCATCATCGGTCTCTCCCCCAAGAGCAACATCAGCTCCAAAAAACCGCTGCATTTTGTCTCCAACCAGGGACGCATGCTCAACAATATTGTGGCAGGCGTGAATAAGGCCCTTGAATTGAATGCGGAGGCCAAATACGTCATGATCGCCTCCTCCGACATACCGTCCCTCAAGGCAAATATGGTGGATTGGTTGATCAAAAAGGCCATGCGCACCAAGGACGATCTGTATTATGGCGTGGTGCCTCGTGAAATCATGGAAAAAAGATTTCCCGCCTCCAAACGAACCTATACGCGGCTGAAAGATGTGGAAGTGTGCGGCGCCGACGTGAATATCACACACGTCCGCATGGCCACCCAGCACCTGGATACATGGGAGGAGTTGATCGGCAACCGCAAGAGTCCGCTCAAGCAGGCCAGCGTGATCGGGTTGGATACGCTGATCCAGGTGGCCACGCATTCGATCACACTGGATGACCTGGTGGCACGCGTCAGTGACCGCATCGGGATCAATGGCCGCGCCATCGTCTGGGATCAGGCCGAGCCCGGCATGGATGTGGACAAACCCTTCCAGCTCGAGATCATGCGCAAGGACCTGGCCCGCACTCAGCGCCAGGCGGAGGCGCAACTTGCAGGTGTAAATGGAAAGGCCGGGAAAAGAAAGCCGGCAAAGCCGGCTTCTAAAAACAAAAAGCGAAAATCCGCCAAGCCAAAGAGCAGATCGAAAGCGCCCGTTAGGAAGAGCAAGCCCAAGACGGCCGCCAGGAAGTCGAAGAGGAGATAAAGGTTCGATACAACCAGGGTGAAGGAAAATTAAAATTCACATGTCATTGCGAGGAGCCTGAGGTCGAGGCCTTCGGCCGAGACCGGGGCGACGTGGCAATCTCAAGTATGATTCAGCCCTGAGATTGCCACGTCGCGGCGCCTGCGGCGCCGCTCCTCGCAATGACATATTTTATTTAATGTAGGAACCTACTTGGCCTTGAGATCCATCCTGCAACTCGACTCCCGCCTCTCGGACCGTTTGCGCGTGGCGGAACAGCCCGGGCTGCCAAGATCGTTGGCGGTCTTCTTCGCGCACTCAGGCGACTCGTGGTTTTGGGGCGCGGGCTTGATCGTTCTGTGGTTCTTTGGCAGCCCGTTTTGGAAAGATTGGACCGTGCTGCAACTGGCAGGCATCAGCGTGCTGGCGGCTGTGGTGCTGGCGATCAAATTCATGGTCCGCAGGCAGCGGCCCGAGGGCGAGTGGGGCGGCATCTATCGCAACACCGACCCGCATTCCTTTCCTTCCGGTCACGCGGCGCGCGCATTCCTGATCGCGGTTATCGCCGCGGGACTCGGCCCCGCCTGGCTGGCGATCCTGCTATGGATCTGGGCGCCATTCGTCTCATTGGCGCGCGTGGCGATGGGCCTGCATTATGTCTCGGATATCGTGGCGGGCGCGCTGCTCGGTATTTTCATGGGCGCCCTCTGCCTTCAAGCCGTGGGCTGGTTGCTTGAGCTGGTTAATCCCCTCCTGGCCTTGATCTTTCAATAGATGCTTAACGCAAAGACTCTGGAGAAGAGCCTAAAACACAAAGGGCACAAAGGAGAAATCCTTCGTGTACTTCGTGTCCTTTGTGTTTAAACCCTCTGAACTTTGCGTCTTAGCGTCTTTGCGTTAAAACTTTAGGGCTGTGCCAACCGCCCTGACTATCCCTTGCACAACTCGATCACGGTTTCAACCAGGTTCCCCCTGTCGATCTCCACGGTATGAAAGCGGACACCATCCGGCGCCAGTTCGGCCGCCGCTTGATGACTCAGGCTGAGCAGACCGCCCATGCTGGCAAGATACGCGCCGCGTCCCGTCCTCGCCCGCGGGTCTGCTCCCGATATCAGGTTGACGATCACGCCCCCGCCTTGCGCGCGCATCATACGCCCCACGGACTGGATCATCAGGAACGCGCCGGTCAGGTTGACGTCCAGGACGCGGTGCCAGTCCCACTCGTCCATTTCGAGCAGCGGACTGTTCGGCTCGACCGTGGCGTGATTGATCAAAACATCGATGCGGCCCCATTGATCCTCGATCTCCTTCACCAACGCCTGCACCGCGACTTTCTTGGCCACATCGTGAACATAAGCCGTCGCCCGTCCCCCGAGGGCG
>CAYUUJ010000004.1:0-20118 GCA_964447845.1 uncultured Anaerolineaceae bacterium | reverse complement strand
TCCATGCTGGGCGTGTGGGCGAAGGGATAGCGCATGTTCAAATTTGGGGAGAACTGGGCTTCGTTCTCGAAGCAGATCAATGAAATCAGGCTGGCAGAAGCAAAAAAATCCCTGAGCGAATTATTTGGGGAAGGAGCGTTGAAAGACGTCTCCTTTTTGGATATCGGCTGCGGGAGCGGTTTATTCTCGATCGCCGCCGCGCAATCCGGCGCGCCCACCGTCCGGGGGATTGATATTGATCCTGTTTCAGTACAGGTCTCGATTGAAAATGCCGGGCGTTGGTTGAACGGACAAGGCGACATTTTGTTTCAACAGATTTCGGCGCTGGATGAATCCAGGATGGAAAGCCTGGGGAAATTCGATGTGGTGTACTCCTGGGGCGTTCTGCATCACAGCGGGGATATGTCCACGGCTTTGACCAATGCGGCCCATGCGGTGAAACCCGGCGGATTGTTCATGATCGCGATTTACAATCGTCACTGGTCCTCTCCTTTCTGGACGCCGATCAAGTGGCTCTACAATCACGTGGGAGTCTTTGGGCAAAAGCTCATGATCTGGATCCTGACCCCCATCATTCTGGGGGCCAAATGGCTGGTGAACTTTAAAAACCCGCTTAAGATACGGCGCGGCATGGATTTCATGCACAATATCATCGATTGGGTGGGTGGATATCCGTATGAATATGCCGGCGTGCGCGAAATGACGGAGAGGCTGCAAAAACTCGGATTCGAAATGCTGTTGGTGCGGCCGGCCGGCATGCCCACCGGCTGCAATGAATTTGTTTGCAGGCTGGTTGAAAAGAGGAATTAGGAATGGATTTGATCGGGAAGCAAACGCTGTTCGTCACCGGAGGGAGCGGCTTTATCGGAGCCAATCTCGTGCGGCTATTGATCCGGGCAGGTACTTTTCGCGTGGTGAATTTGGACCTGCTGACATACGCTGCAAATCCCCTTTCGCTTGCCGGGCTGGAAAAAGACCCGAATTACATATTTGTGCATGGGAATATCGGTGATCGCGGATTGGTTGATACCATGCTGAAGCAATACCAACCGGCAGGTATATTCCACCTGGCGGCTGAATCACATGTGGACCGTTCGATCGTGAATGCAGAAGACTTCGTCCAGACGAATGTGGTGGGAACTTTTTCCCTGCTCGAAGCATGCCGTGCTTATTGGGAAAGCCTGCCAGCCGATCCGCGGGAATCCTTTCGATTTGTGCATGTTTCCACCGATGAGGTATATGGATCGCTGGGGGCAACCGGTGCCTTCTCTGAACTTACCGCTTATGCTCCCAACTCTCCGTATTCCGCCTCCAAAGCGGCCAGCGATCATTTTGTACGCGCCTATCATCATACATACGGCTTGCCGACCGTGACCACCAATTGCTCCAATAATTATGGACCCTATCAATTCCCGGAGAAGATGATCCCCTTGATGATCATGAACGCCCTCTCCGGGCAATCCCTGCCGGTATATGGTGATGGATCTAATGTGCGGGATTGGATCTACGTGGAGGATCATTGCCGGGCATTGCGGCTGGTCCTTGAAAAAGGAACCCCGGGTGAAACGTATGCCATCGGGGCGAATAATGAATTAAAGAACCTGGAGCTGGTGCATGGGGTTTGTAAGATCCTGGATGAGATCGCGCCGGTCGAGGAAAATCCCGCCTTCCGGGGAAATAGCCTGAAAAGTTATGCAGACCTGATCCGTTTTGTCACAGACCGCCCGGGCCACGATCGGCGGTATGCAATCGATGCAAGCAAGATCAAACTCGAGCTGGGCTGGGAGCCATTTGAAGAGCCTGAATCAGCATTGCGCAAGACGATCGAATGGTATCTATCGAACCCGGAGTGGATAAAGCAGGCACTGGGTGGTTCCTATCCGGATTGGCTCGAGAAGAACTACGCCTGGCGGACGCATAAGCAACCCAAATGATCAGAGTACTGCTGGTAATTGATCACCTCGGGGGGGGTGGCGCCCAGGAGATCATGTTCCAATTGTGTAAACGGCTGGACCGGGATGCGATAGAAACCACGGTCCTATCCTTTCATTCGGAGGGTTTGTACCTGCAGAAGCTGCAGAAGCTTGGCGTAAAGGTGCATGTGTTGCTTCCGGAAAGAAACGGTTTCCTGATCGCGCTGCTTTTTTTTCGCCTGCTTAAATTCATCAACAAGCAGAGTTTCGATGTTGTGCACACGTTTCTACCAGGCGGACTGCTGCTCACAGCGCCCATTGCCTGGCTGAACGGCATTCCGATCGTGCATAGTGTCCTGTCCATTCGGAATCAGCCGCCCGGGTGGTATTTCCCGTTAATCCTGATCTACCAATCCCTCGTGTCTGCTTATATTGTCATCCAGGAGGAGGAGTTGGAAAAACAACGTGTCTCCCGGAGCAAGATAAAGATCGCGGAAGTACTGATGGATTTTGAGGACGCCTATGCCGTCCACGCCTCACGAAAGGTTTATCGGAAAGAGACTGAAAAGCAGGGATTGGTTGTGCTTTCCGCAGCACGGCTTCACCCGGACAAGGGGCACGATTATGCAGTGCGTGCCTGGCCGCTGGTGCTGGCCAGGCATCCCCATGCCAGGCTGTGGATCGCCGGCTCAGGTCCACAAGAGGGCTTGTTACGCGAGCTGGTCCGCGAGCTTGGCCTGCAGAAGTCGGTGGAATTCCTGGGCTATCAAGATTATCTCGAGCAGGTATTCTCAAGGTCCGATCTTTTTTTGCGGACTTCGACCAACGAAGGTGTAAACCTGGTGACATTATTGGCGATGGCGGCTGGAATGCCGGTCCTGGCATTCCGGACAAGCGTGCCTAAAGACTACTTGACCCACGATTACACCGGCTGGACTGTCCCGTTGGACGAGCGAAGCCTGGCTGAGGCCATCAACCACTTATTGGATTCCCCGGATCTGAGAAAAAGGCTCGGTTCCCAGGCGCACGACAGCATGAAATCCTATTACGATGCCGAGCGGATCGTTCAATACCATGAGCACCTGTATCAGGCTGTGCACAACAGGCAGCCGGCGGATCAGCTACCATCCATGAAAGACCAGGTTTGGCCTCTGTATAACCCCTTTATCGAAGAGCGGGTCGAAACGACTTGATATGAGGATCGGTTTATTTTGCGCCACCGAACGGGGCTATCTTGTATTGAAAAAGCTGTTTGAGCTTGCATCCGACCACGAGTTGACCATATTTAGTTTCAAGGAGCAGCCCTGGGAACCTCCCTATTTGGAACGCATTCGAAATCTGGCGCTTGAACACAGTGCGGATTTTGTCGAAGCAAAACAGGTGCACGTGGAACGTCTGCGGGATTATTGGGACAATACCTCCATGGACTTGATGCTGGCGGTCAACTGGCGTTATATGATCCCGCGCAGCATTTACGAACGCGCAAAACTTGGCGCCTTTATATTCCACGACTCTTTATTGCCGGCCTATCGGGGGTTTTCGCCCACGGTGTGGGCCATGATTAATGGAGAATCTCACACGGGGGCGACACTCTTCGAGATCGCTGAAGAGGTGGATTCCGGTCCGGTCGTTGGGCAGCAGGAGGTGCTGATCGGCGAACACGACACAATTCAGATCGTAATGGATCGCGTTACGCAGGCTTACGTGGATCTTCTGGAAAAACATTTGCCGGATTTATTGGGGGACCGCGCCATGCGCCGGCCCCAGGATCATGCAAAAGCGACTTATACATGCAAACGCATGCCGGAAGATAACCGGATCGACTGGTCTGGATCCAGCGCGGCTGTCTATAATTTGATCCGGGCAGTCTCGAAGCCCTATCCGGGGGCATTTACTTTTCTGAACGGACGAATGCTGAAGGTATGGGCTGCGGAAAAAATACCACACGGCAGATATGTTGGGAGCGTTGGTGGCCGTGTCGTGGAAATCCGCCCAGGGAAGGGCGCGGTCGTTCTCGCCGGCAGCGAGGCTCTGCTGCTCACTCAGGTGCAGGTTGAAAATGAACAAATTCAGTCTGCTGACAGTGTAATTACGAGCCTGTCCATAACATTAGGTCAATGATTTGATGCCTCTGGCTGTTCCCTTCAATCGTCCCACGCACACC
Source organism: uncultured Anaerolineaceae bacterium (assembly GCA_964447845.1). Taxonomy (GTDB): domain Bacteria; phylum Chloroflexota; class Anaerolineae; order Anaerolineales; family Villigracilaceae; genus DASXQN01. Next base: position 16,041 of record CAYUUJ010000004.1, on the reverse strand, counting down.
GGCCGCGAAATGGAATACATGCAGGCGGCGCTGCAGAGCGACCATATCTCCGGGGATGGAGAGTTTTCGAACCGCTGCCATGGATTGCTTGAAGAATCCCTGGGTGTTTCGAAGGCCCTGCTGACCACTTCCTGTACTCACGCATTGGAGATGTGCGCCTTGTTGCTGGATTTGAAGCCGGGGGATGAGGTGATCGTTCCGGCTTTTACATTCGTTTCGACCGTCAATGCTTTTGTGTTGCGCAAGGCCAAACCGGTTTTTGGCGATATCCGGCCGGATACTTTGAATCTGGATGAATCCAGGCTGGAAAAATTAATCACACCTCGAACGCGCGCCCTGATCGTTGTCCATTATGCCGGTGTCGGTTGCGAGATGGACGAAATCAAGGCCATCGCCGGCCGGCATGCTATTCCGGTGGTGGAAGACAATGCACATGGGTTGTTCGGAAAATATAAGGGGAAATATTTGGGGACCTTCGGGGTTCTGGCTGCGCAGAGCTTTCACGAAACGAAAAATTTTACGTGCGGCGAGGGCGGAGCCTTGTTACTTAACGACCCTGATAATATCGAGCGTGCCGAGATCATCCGAGAGAAAGGCACGAATCGCAGCGATTTCTTTCGCGGCCAGGTCGATAAATACACATGGGTGGACGAGGGCTCCAGCTATCTACCGTCCGATATCCTGGCTGCATATCTGCTCGCGCAGCTTGAAGCCCGTGAGCAGATCCAGAAATCCCGCAGAAGGGTCTGGGAGACCTATAACGAGCAATTGGCGGGCTGGGCCGCCAAAAACAACGTGAGGCTGCCTGTCGTACCCGCGCATTGCGAGCAGAGCTATCACATGTACCATTTGCTGTTCCCATCCTTTGAGAGCCGCCAGGCCGCGCTCGCTCATCTGCGGCAGCGCGGGGTTCACGCCGTCTTTCACTATCTGCCACTTCATCTTTCGCTCATGGGTATGAAAAATGGCGGCAGGCCGGGGGATTGCCCGGTCACAGAACGGGTAAGCGACCAACTCCTGCGCCTTCCATTCTATACAGGCATGACCGGTCAGGAACAAACACTGGTCATCGAAGCCATTCAAGAATTCGCAACCCACTGAAATGCCATGACTACCACTCCCGCCCGCAAATCATCCGGTACCTCGGTTCTCTGGAATTTCCTGAAGATCGCGCTCGCAGCAGGGTTGACCCTCTTCATATTGTCGAAGGTGGATCTGCTACATCTCTACCAGGTATTTGCCCGCATCTCTCCGGGCTGGCTGGCGCTTTCTGTTCTGCTTTACATCCTATTAACCCTGCTTAAGGCACTTCAATATTATTATCTGATCAGCCGGCAGGTGGACTATCCCGAAGTGCTCAACATCGTCGTTGTCCAGAATGCTGTTTCAAATTTTGTGGCTACCAGCGCAGGCATTGCCTCCTATTTATCGTTATTCCGGATGGAGCACGGTGTGAAACTAAGCCGGGTTGCGCTGGCATTCATACTGACCAAAGTTGGTGACCTGATCTCGATCTGGTTCTTCATGCTGATCGCGGGCATATGGCTCTGGCCCCAGGTGCAACCCTTGCATGCCCTGGTTTTGACTCTGCTGGCCGCCATCGGCGCGCTGATCCTGTCTTTCTTCGCAGCGGTCATTCTGCGGCACAAATTCGTTTCCGGGCTGCGGGTTGTGTTGAACCGGCTGACCCTGGATCGGGTTAGCAGGATTTCCAACGGTCTGAATGCATTGCAAAGCCTGGTGGAACAGGATCAGTCTTTTACATTCCGCATCATCGGCACGGGGATCCTGTATTCGATCATTTACATGCTTGTAACCGTTGCCTGGGTGTATGCCAGTCTGCAGACATTTTCGCTTAATATCGGGTTCATAGCGACGATCTTCGTCAATACTTTTATCCAGTTGATTTCCTACCTGCCGATCCAGGTATTTGGCGGCCTGGGGGTCAGTGAGTTGACGTATCTGTATCTGTATGGATTTTTTGATCTGTCACAACCGGAAATTGTGCCGGTGTTGATCGGCACCCGCATCCTCTTTTATCTTTTGAATTTACTGGTGCTGATATACTTGCCTTTATACGCGATCTTCGTTCGACCCAAGGTTAAGAAACCCACATCATGACCGGCAAAAATAAGGGTATCTTGTTATCCCTGATCCTGGGGATCGGTTTGCTCTTCAGCTACTTCGAGGCTGCCTCGCTCTGGGAGGCGGTACCGGCTTGGAGCGAATTACTCGCGCCTGCAGGAATAATCGCAATTACACCGTATGTTCTATTATTCTTTACAGGTGTATATTTTTTGGTCCGTAATTTTTGGCCTGTACCTGGGACACGAGATAATTTACATGCTCTCCTGAGAAACGACTGGCTGAGATGGTCAAGCGTGGCAGGTTTGGTTTTCGTCACAGCCTGGATCAATCTTTACTCTCCCTGGCAGTCGGCCCTGCCCGGGCCATGGTCCCAGCTCGTATTTGCTGCCGGGCTGGCTCAGATCATCTCGTTGATACTCGTCGCGCAGCCTCACAAAGGATTTGGCTGGAGCGAGCTGGCCCTGACCCTGGCTTTGTTTTTATTCCCAGGAGTGGCGCTGGAAATTCGAAACTATACCGGTCTTTCCAGCCTGTCGCGCGCAGCGGCCCTGGCTGGTTATTTCCTGGTAATGGCTTTGACTTTCCTTCTATATCATCCGTTCAGCGATCGCCTGCGCCCGCGCCTTTTAGAATTTCGTAAACGAATAGGCATGGCAGGTTGGCTGATCGCGGCCGTCCTGTGGCTGACCCCGATTTTTTATCACTATGCAGCAGGTGCACAGGTATACATCCACCTTTCCAATACCCGCTTTTTGGTCCTGCTCGTTGCGCTCTGGATCACCGCGTTTCTCACTTGTGATCGATCAGATCGGCTGGTTTCCCCCGATTCGTTGGGATTGAATTTCGGTGTCTTGATCCTGGTTTCAGCCATCAACTCCTACCTGTTGCTGATCGTTAACTATCCATTCTCTCTGACCTGGTCCGAGGGAAATCGCTTCTATGATTATTCGCTGGTCTTTGGCAAGTCCCGCTACAATTTCAGCCAGCAGTATGTTGACAATTACAACACACCTGGACGCTACGGTTTATGGGGCGTGCTATTCCTCTGGAAAGAGTCACCCATCTGGACGCATCGGCTGTGGAATTTGATGTTGCAAACGTTTCCACCGCTGATCTTTGCGGTATTGGTCACCCGCAGGTTACAACCCACCTACTTGCGATATCGCGTGGCTTTGTGGATCGGATTGTTTTTCATCGTGCTCGTGCCGCTTCATCCCCCCTTTATGATTGCCTCCGCTTTGGTGGCTTTGTTCGCCTTTGACGAATCCCCGATAAGGCGCGGCATCTCATTGCTGCTTGCCAGTCTGTATGTGGGCATAAGCCGAATTACCTGGGTATTCGCCCCCGGCGCCATGGGCGCGCTGATCGATTTGTTCTTGTATTATCCAAAACGACAGGGACACTGGTTTCGCCGCCTTATCCCAACCATCATTCTGACGCTCCTGGGTGTATTGCCCAGCTTGCTTAGAAATTACCATCCATTGGCGGCTACGGTCCAGGGTGAAACGCTCACGAATCAGCAACCTTTGCTTTGGTATCGCTTGTTACCGAATAATACGCTGGGTGCCGGTGTGCTTTTTCTGGCTCTACTTTATACGGGGCCGCTCCTGATCCTGCTGGCATGGTGGATTTTTTCAGGCAAATGGAAATTAGACTGGATCCAAAAAACGGCCATAGTAGGCGCGTTGTCCGGTTTCTTAGCAGCCGGGCTGGTGATCAGCACCAAGATCGGGGGCGGCGGCGACCTGCACAACCTGGATATGTATCTGGTGATATTGATATTGATCGTGGTGCTTGGTTTGACTGCAATATCGCAAAGCCAGGAGCAATTACAGTGGCCGCCTTGGGCGTCGGTTCTGGTGGTAATCCTTGTCCTTTTCCCGGTCTTCCAATTCACTCCGCTGAGCCCAAACGCGACCAATAGCAGCAGGCTGGGCCTGCCACCGGCTGACCAGGTCGAACTGACTCTGTCCACCATCCAAGTTGAAGTGGATCGCGCGGCTCAACAGGGTGAAGTCCTGTTCATGGATCAGCGCCAATTGCTCACTTTCGGGTATGTTAGCCAGATTCCGTTCGTGCCAGATTACGAGAAAAAGTATGTGATGGATCAGGCGCTGGCTTCCAACGCGACATATTTCCAGCCGTATTATCAGGATTTGGCGAACAAGCGTTTCGCTTTGATCGTTACCGAGCCGCTTAAGGTTAATTTGAAGGGGGCGGGGGGAGTATTTTCCGAGGAGAATGACCTGTGGGTCAAATGGGTCTCGGAGCCGACGTTATGTTTTTACGAGCCCATCTTTACGGATAAAGCTGTCGGGATACAACTGCTCGCGCCGCGTGAAAACCCAACCGGCTGTGAAAAATTCCTGGAATAGGAGCCGGCGTGAATCTTCCGTATCTGCTGCCGCGGCTCGCCCGTCATTTTTTGCCTGAGCGCGTGGTGCGTTTTCTGTTGTTGCGCTCGTTGATCATCCAGCCCGGGTTGGAAACCAGCGATCCCGCGGCGGCCATCCAGCGCTATGCGAACGTGCTGGCTGAGCGCGGCCTCTCGCTGCAGGGCAAACGCGTGCTCGTCTTCGGGTATGGCGGCCGCTTCGATATCGGTGTGGGTTTGCTGGAGGCGGGAGCCGAGTCGGTCGTCCTGTGCGAGAAATATGCCCCGCCAGACGATGAACATAACCGCACACTTCTGCCCCGCTATGAAAACCATCTGATCCTGGATCAACGGGCGGTCCGACCGCGCGATCGACGGATGCTCCTGCTGCAGGCCGATATACGGGAAATAAAACCGTCCGAGCTGGCACCCGTGGACCTGGTGATCAGCAATTCCGTCTACGAACACCTTGAGGATGTTACCGAAATTACCCGGGCGCTTGCCTCGTTGACCAAACCTGATGGTCTTCATATCCACTTCGTGGATTTGCGCGACCATTTTTTCAAGTACCCATTCGAAATGTTATGCTATTCCGAACGCGCCTGGCGCGGCTGGTTGAACCCATCCAGCAATCACAACCGTTACCGGTTATGGGACTATCGCAGTGTGTTTGAGGCCTATCTTTCCAACGTCGAAATAACCGAACTCAAACGCGATCAGGCCGAATTTGAAAAGATCCGTGCACGCATCCGGCCGGAGTTTATCAGCGGCGATCCCAACCAGGATGCGGTTTCCCTGATCCAGGTTGTTGCGTCCCGGCCCAAGCAATAGCATGAAAAAAGATCCATTGTTTCGTCTCTATTTCGGATTGGCTGCGCTGGAAGGTATTCTGGTTTTATTTACCTTCCTGAGTGGTTGGGGTGAAATGGATGGTTCGCAGTTGTGGCGTATTTCACCGTTACGCTGGACGCTTCTTGCAGCAACCGTTCTGTTCACGACCGGCCTGGTTGCCATGAGTCTTCGCCCGATCGGGGAGACACAGGTCGGGGGATGGCTTTCCAACACCAATGTTCGGAATGCAATTTTGATCGTCTGCGCCGTACTTTTCTGTGCGGCAGGTTTATTGCTGGCAACTCCCTTGGAACGCATCGGGCGTTTCGCCGGGTATCTGAATGTTTTGCGTCCGTTAGTGATATGGGGGATGATGATGGCGCTTCAGACGCTGGCAGCCGTTCTGATCTGGATCGGGTTCAAGATCCGGCAGGCTGAGATCGTAAAACGAAAGTCCACCCTGATCGCAGCCGCGGTCTTTCTGGGTCTGCTGATGGTCCTGGTGATCTTCATTGGTTGGAGTCGCATCGGTCTGGCTCCCGACTGGACCGGCTGGAATGCACCCGGTACCCCTGTTCTATTTTCACAAGTTTTGTTGGCATGTGGGATCGGTATTGTGGTCTTTATGTTGACGCGCCGCTTTGGCATGCGACAGGATATTTTCATCAGCCTGGTATTATGGTCCGTTGCAACCGTGATCTGGCTGTCGGCGCCGGCACAACCGACATTTTTTTCGCCGAAGGTCCGCCCGCCGAATTTTCAGCCCTACCCGTTTTCAGATTCTGCGTATTACGACCTGACATCGCAAACCATTCTAAATGGCAAGAGTGATGAGACGGGCTTGTTGCGCAAACCCTTATACGATTTTTTCCTGGCTTTTTTGCACGTATTTGCCGGGCAGAATTATGAGGCCATGATCTCGTTGCAAGTTTTAATTCTGGCCGTGATCCCTGTCCTTATGTATCTGCTTGCCGCACAACTAGGTGGAAGATTGGCGGGCTTGATCGCGGCAATGTTGGTGATCCTGCGTGAGCGGAATTCCATTGTGCTGACCAATGTCATTGAAGTCTCTTCGGCGCGCTTGCTGCTTTCGGATGTCCCGTCGATGTTGTTGATGCTGCTTGTGGCCGTGTTGATGGTTCGCTGGCTTTCCCGACCTGAAGGTTCCTTGCGGCTGGCGTTCGCAACCGGCGCAGCGCTCGGCCTGTTAATTTTGATACGGACCCAGGCTTTTGCGCTTGTTCCGGTGGTCCTGGTGTGTTCCCTGCTCGTCCATCTCCGGCATTGGAAGCCATTTCTCGCCTCGGGCCTCTTGATGGTGTTGGGGGTCACCTGCGCCATTTCCCCATGGATGTGGCGTAATTATGCGGTCACCGGTCAATGGAGTGTGGAGGATACCGGCTCTTACATGGGGATGATGGTCGGCGCCTTTGCAGATGTCTCACCGCAGGGTATCACGCGCCAACCGGATGAGTCGAATGCCGAGTATGATGCCCGCCTGCGGGGGATTGTGATTAAGGGATTTTTTCTGCATCCTGAACGGATCCTGGGGTTTACATCGTCGCATTTTATTCATAACGAGCTGCAGTCATTTCTGCATCTTCCCTTATCCGCCTCATTGCAAACTCCGAAAGCTTATGTCAAAAGCCTGCCATTCTGGAACGCGTGGAGTGCGCCCTGGCCCGTTTCCATTTATCCCTTCCTTTTGGTAAATCTGATTTTGTTGGCGTTCGGTTTAGGCGCGGCCTGGTCGCGAAATCACATGGTTAGTCTGACGCCGGTTTTTCTCAGCCTTGGGTATTCGCTTACGGTCGCGGCCGCGCGCTTCTCGGGTTGGCGTTATATTTTGCCGGCGGATTGGATCGTGATCGTATTTTACGCGCTGGGCCTTTCCCAGGTTTTCCTATTTATTTGGGTACTGTTCAAAGGTCTGTTCCCGAAGATCCAAATTGGATCCGCTTCCCAACCTTCTACCCCACCCGCGCGGCCAAGGGTGGAAATGGCCGTGATCGGAATGCTAGTGTTAATTGGTCTCAGCCTGCCGGTTTCCGAAATTCTGATCCCTGAGCGCTATGCAAATTTAAGCCCTGCTCAAAAAGTGGAGTTATATAACCAGCGATCGGCGGATCAAAACCTGCCGTCCACCGCTTCGGTTGAGGAACTATTGAAACAGCCCAACGCAGTTGCTCTCTACGGTGAGGCCCTTTATCCGCGCTATTATAGGGCTGGAGGTGGACAGGAAGAAAAGTCCTCGAGTGCATATGTAATTCGGGATTACAACCGGATCGGATTTCTGCTGCTCGTTCCAGGTCTGGAACAGGTTATTCTCGCCGTTCGGGAGTCGCCTCCTGCTTTCCCCCATGCCGAGCAGGTGTTAATTATTGGCTGTCGGATAGGCGGTTACGTGCAGGCTCTGCTGATCGTTCCTGCCGACCCCCAAGCTGGTCCCGTCTTTACCAGCGTCTCTGCCTCTGAAACATTGGATTGTCCATCTTCAGCACCGTAAAATTCACTCTTGCTATGATTTTTCAAGCACCACTAACAAGCGTGTCGCAAAGAGGGCTGGAAAACGATCACAGATCCGCTCGACCGCTCTCATAAAGGGCAGCGCTGATTCGGGATACAACTGCGGACCCGAATATCCGCCGGAAACCACATAGGAAATTGCGGACAACTTGACCAGGGCCTCCAGCTTCCAGCCCCGGAGATTCGTCTTATATCGTTGTCCGTCAAAGACGCGCTGCGCGTTTCCCTGGGCGGCATAATAGTCGATCTGATCAGGTGACCAGCCTTCAGGCGCCAGCCATTCGATCGGGTGGAATAAACCTACCGGTTCCGAATGGAATAAACCATACACGATCATTCCCAGCAAACTCACACAGGGATCGAAGATGATGACGCGTCCCCCCGGTTGCAGAACGCGCGCGAATTCCTTCAGCGCCATTCCCGGGTACCGAAAATGATGGAACACATCCATCAAGATAAGATCGGTAACACTCGCGTCGGCGAAGGAAAGGTCGTAGGCATTTTCCACCTGATCGATCCATGGATTCGGGAACAGGTCCGTTCTCAAGCAGGAGGGAATTATCTCCTTTATATTGCCCAGTCCCGATCCCAACTCCACGATCCTGGGGGTGGGCTTGTTGCTTAAATATCCGGAAATGAGCCGGTAGAAATCCCAGTAGATTCTCTGGAGCAGGGGTTTCGCATCCCAGCGTTTCTTATTTTGGAGGATCTGTTCCTGATGGAGGGAGATGCCCATCTTATACGAACTTCATCCGTCTGGCCGCAAAGGCGATCATACGAAACAGCAGGATACCGTGTTTCCAACGCGAGATGTTGGTGGTTCCATATGTCCGTTCGCGATAGCGAATCGGCAGGTCTATGATTTTGCGGTTGAGTTTGGTGGCGCCGAACAGCAGATCGAAATCGCCGAAAGGATCAAAATCGCCGAAATAGGAACGGTTGGCGCTGATCCGTTCATAATCCCGTTTCCACAAAACTTTTGTGCCGCACAGCGTGTCCCTGAGAGGCTGACCGAGCAGCCAAGAGAAGGCCATGCTGAAAAGTTTGTTTCCAATGAAATTCAGTCCGCGCATGGCTTCTTTTTCCATCGGGTAGACCAGGCGCACGCCGTTGATGAATTCGCCCTTCCCGGATATCAGCGCCTCGTAGAAGCGGGACAAGTCCTCGGGCGGGACGGTCAGGTCCGCGTCCAGGATCATCAAGACCTCTCCACTGGCCTCGGCGAACCCAAGCCGTACCGCGTCCGCTTTTCCAATGCCGGTTTGTCGGAGCAGCAGGCTGCGGGTGTGAGGGTGAGCGGTTTGTTCCCGCTCGATGGAGCTGTATGTGTCGTCGCGCGAATGTCCCTCGACGAAGATGAGCTCGGTCCCGCGCCCGATCTGCGGAGTCCGCTCGAAGATATCCCGGATGTTGCCTGACTCGTTGCGTGCAGGGATGATGACCGATACGGACCGGTGTTCGACAGGTAGAGGCGCAGGTCGCGCGATCACAAAGTTGGCGAACGCCAGCTCATGAAAAGGCCAGAACCGGACGAGGAATTTATTAAAGAAAGCACCGAACGGCAGGGGCCAGAGAATTTCCCGGGTCATGCGGATGACTTCAAAGCCTGCCAGATTTAACATTCCGCCGATGTCTTCGCGTGTCAGCCAGTTCTGGTCCAGGTTTGGAGTGGCCATGTTCAAATGCCGGGCGATGTTTAGCGGTAATTCCCAAAGATGGCTGTAAAAGTTCAGGATCACCCGTGTATGCGGAGTGCATAACCGGCTCACTTGTTCGAAGGCGCGTTGGACGTCCCATAGATCATTCACAGTATCCGAGAAGATGATCACATCGAACGGACCCGCCAGGGCGGAGAGGTCATGCGCGTCGGCCGGCACAAACTCGAGGGTTGGGTGACGCTGCCGGGCCAGGCTGATCATTTCCAGCGAGAAATCCACACCCACACCTTGCGCGGGTCCCAAGCCGGACAATAAATCGCCTTCCGCTGATCCGATCTCCAGCACGCGCTGACCGGGGTTGACGAGATAGCGATACACTTCCTGGATGCGGCGATGATACCATTTGCCCCAGCCGCGGGTTTTGGGCCTGCGTGCGATGGTGTCCCAGTGGTCGATACGCGTTCGTTGATAGGCCTGGCCGGCGGTGTCGAAGGCGGGAAATACATCCATATCGGGCAGATTGTAAGCGGGGAGGCGAGGATTGCAAAGGTTGGCCTTGACCCGACCTCGATTGGGGTTATAATTCAGTCGTTGAATTTTGGATTATGGAAACCACTAACGACGACGTCCGCGAACTCTCCCTGCTCGAAGGAATCGAGCATGACCCTAATATTAATCAGTCCACCCTGGCCACCCAGCTGGGTGTGGCTGTTGGAACCGTTAATTGGCATCTTAAACGCCTGATCGCCAAGGGAGCGGTCAAGGTTTCGCGCGCCGAACGCAAAAAATTGCGCTACATCATCACGCCGGAGGGCATTGCGTTACGAGCCCGCCTGGCGATCAATTATGTGGAGCACTCGCTTTCGCTATACCGCAGGACCCGCCAGCGCGTGAAGGAGCATATCGGCGAATTGCGCCGAAAAGGATACGAGCGCGTTCGTATCCTTGGGGAAGGGGATGTGGCGGATATCTGCCGGCTCACCTGCCTGGAACAAAATATCGCGGTGGTGGAGGACAAGGACGCGCCGGCTTTGATCCTGGACGGGCATAAAGTTCGCCTGGAGGGGATCGAATGACGGACGGTCACGTCCTGATCACGGGAGGCGCAGGTTATATCGGCTCGCTCCTGACCTCCAACCTGTTGCACGCCGGCTATCGCGTCACCGTGGTGGACGATTTGTTGTTCGGCGGCGAGTCGCTTGTGCCGTTATTGCATCACCCCAATTTTCTTTTTGTCAAAGCGGACGTAACCGAAGCGCGCGCGGTGAAGGATGCGGTCAAAGGTGGATGGCCGAAACCGGAAGCGGTCGTGCATTTGGCGGCCATCGTCGGCTTTCCGGCTTGTCAGGCGGTGGGGAAGCAGGTGGCATGGCAGTACAACGTGGAGGCCACGAAGACGGTCTTCGGGCAGGCGGCGGATCTGGGCGTCAACAGATTCGTCTTTGGTTCCACCTATAGCAATTACGGCGGGTCCTCCAACGGCCCGGTGACCGAAGAGTCCCCTTTAAATCCGCAGTCTTTATATGCCGAGACGAAAGTCGCGGCGGAAGAATTTCTGCTCGCGCAGAAAGATCCAACCTGTGGGCCGCTCGTGTTAAGATTTGCCACCCTGTATGGAATTTCCCCGCGCACACGTTTCGACCTGATCGTTAACCAATTTGTGCTGGAGGCGTTTACGCGGCGCGAGCTCATCATTTATCAACGCGGTTATTCGCGCGCCTTCCTGCACGTACAGGACACTGTGCGCGGTATCCTGCTGGGTTTGGAAGCCAAAGACGAGAAAGTGCGCGGACAGGTTTATAACGTGGGCACGGATGACGGCAATTTCACCAAGGATCAGATCGTGGAACTCGTTTTAAAGCGCCTGCCCGAAACGACCGTGGAATACAAGAACCTGACCTTTGGCGGCGATATGCGGGATATCTCCGTTTCCTTTGAGAAGATCAAGAAGGAACTTGGTTTCAAAGCCACCTTGAATGTGGATGACGGCGTGCGAGAGGTGCTGCAAGCGCTTAAGACAGGCATGATCCGCAACCCGGCGGACGAGAAATATCGCAATGCGCAGTTCATTGTGCAATAACCAGATGTCATTGCGAGGAACGACGCCGCAGGCGGAGCAACGTGGCAATCTCAAGTTTGATGATCCCCTGAGATTGCCACGCTTCCCTTCGCTGCACTCAGGGTCGCTCGTAATGACATGTACGCACGGAGAAAATAGATGAGTTCGATTTTCTGGCAGGACAAGCGCGTAATCGTCACAGGCGGATCCGGATTTTTAGGTTCGTTCGTGGTCGAAAAACTTAAGCAACGCGGTGCAAAGGATATTTTTGTGCCGCGTAGTTCCCGATACGACCTGCGAACCTCGGTGGGGATTACGCAGATGTTAAAGGACGCCGGGGCGGACATGGTCATCCACCTGGCCGCGCTGGCCGGCGGTATCGGCGCCAATCGCGCCCGCCCGGCTGAGTTTTTTTACGATAACCTGATGATGGGCGTGCCGCTCCTGCATGCTGCCAGGGAACAAGGTGTGGACAAGTTCGTAGCCGTGGGTTCGATCTGTTCATATCCGAAATTCACACCCCTGCCTTTCAAGGAAGAAAACCTGTGGGATGGCTATCCCGAAGAGACGAATGCTCCCTACGGGCTGGCCAAAAAGATGCTGCTCGTGCAGGCACAGGCTTATCGCGATCAGTATGGATACAACGCGATCTACCTGATGCCGGTCAACCTGTTCGGGCCGCGTGACAATTTTAACCTCGAAACTTCCCACGTCATTCCCGCATTGATCCGGAAAGCCATTGAGGGCCGGGAGCGGGGTGAAAAAGAATTGCCTGTCTGGGGCGACGGTTCGCCGACCCGGGAATTCCTGTACGTGGAGGATGCCGCCGAGGGCATCCTGACCGCAGCCGAAAAATACAATGGCTCAGAACCGGTGAATCTCGGCTCCGGCTATGAGATCTCGATCAAGGACCTGGCTGAGATGATCTGCCGCCTGGCCGGCTTTGAGGGCAAATTAGTCTGGCAGACTGATAAGCCGAATGGTCAGCCGCGCAGGCTGTTGGACGTGAGCCGGGCCAGGGAATATTTTAACTGGAACGCGCAAGTGCCTTTCGAAGAGGGCATCCGCCGGACGATCGAGTGGTACCGGGCCAATAGGTCAAACGTCTAAAGTCAATAGTCGCGCGACTTTTGACTTTAGACGTTTGACGTTAGACGTATTAATCATGACCGAATTAGCCAAACACGATCCCACAACCGTTTATATCAAGCCCTCCACCGGATTCACGGCCCTCAACCTGCGCGACCTGTGGACGTATCGCGAGCTGATCTTTTTCATGATCTGGCGCGATATCAAAGTCCGTTATCGGCAGACTCTGCTGGGCGCGGCCTGGGCTGTGATCCAGCCGTTGATGACGATGATCGTTTTCAATTTCCTGTTCGGCACGGTGGCCAAGGTGCCCACCGATGGGATTGCCTACCCGATCTTCGCGTTCACGGCGCTCCTACCGTGGGGTCTTTTTACGACCGCGCTCAATCAGGCGAGCCGCTCGTTGACTTCCAACCACAACATGATCACCAAGATCTATTTCCCGCGGCTGGTGCTGCCCGTGGCTTCCGTTTTGGCGGGGTTGATCGACTTTGCGATCGCGTTCGTGATCCTGATCGGTTTGATGTTTTATTACAAAGTGACGCCTGCCTGGAACGTCTTGTGGGCGCTCCCGCTCTTCGTCCTGCTTGCCATCATCACCGCGCTGGGGGTGGCCCTGTGGCTTTCGGCCATCAACGTGCAGTATCGGGATGTCAACTACGCGTTGCCCTTTATCACACAGTTCTGGCTGTTCATCACACCGGTGGCCTATTCCGCGCAGGTTATTTCCGAGAAATGGCAGTTGGTATATTCCCTCAACCCAATGGCAGGCGTGGTAAACGGTTTCCGTTGGGCGTTGCTCGGCTCGGGCACCGGACCGGATGCTGCTTTGTGGGTTTCGGTCGGAATTTCATTGCTGGTGCTGCTCAGCGGGTTGTTCTACTTCCGGCGCATGGAACGCACTTTCGCAGACACGATCTGAGTGTCACGTGACACATGAAACCTGACACACAATTATGACAACCGCCATTCGCGTTCAAAATCTGGGGAAACAGTATAAGATCGGCGCGCTTCAAACCCGATTCCGCTATGGAATGCTGCGCGATGTGCTGGTGGATACTGTGGCCGCGCCTTTCCGTGCAGCGTCTTACCTTTTTCGTCTTTCGAAGAACGAAAGAGGAAATAAGAAAGAGGAGAACTTCATCTGGGCGCTCAAGGATGTATCTTTCGACGTCCAGGAAGGCCGGGTGCTGGGCATCGTCGGCCGTAATGGCGCCGGCAAAAGCACCCTGCTCAAGATCTTGTCGCGTGTGACCGAACCCACCAAAGGGACTGTCACCGTACGCGGACGCGTGGGTTCCCTGCTCGAGGTAGGCACAGGCTTTCATCCGGAGCTGACCGGCCGAGAGAACATTTATATGAACGGCGCCATTCTGGGCATGAAGCGCGCCGAGATCGACCACAAATTCGATGAGATGGTCGAGTTCTCCGAAGTGGGCCAGTTCATTGATACGCCCGTTAAGCGCTACTCGTCCGGCATGTACCTGCGGCTGGCTTTCGCGGTGGCGGCGCATCTCGAGCCTGAGATCCTGGTGGTGGACGAGGTGCTGGCAGTGGGTGATGCCGAATTCCAGCGCAAATGCCTCGGCAAGATGGGGGACGTGGCCCAGCAGGGCCGCACGGTCCTGTTCGTCAGCCATAACATGTCCGCCATCCTGCGGCTTACACAGGAAGCGATCGTGTTGAATAAGGGCAGATTGCTGATGCGCGGTCCCACGCAGGAGGCTGTTGATTTCTATCTCTCCTCGGGTCAGGCACAGGCCGGGGAGCGATTCTGGGATGAGGATGAGGCCACAGCCGCGAGCGCGCCGTTCAGGCCGATCAGTTTGAAGGTCCGGGATGGACGCGGGAAAGTCATCGATACGGTCCGCTCCACCGAGCCGCTTACGATCGAATTCGAATACTGTCTGGATTCGGCGCTGACGGGTTTGCGGGTCGGTTTTTATCTGAGCACGATGCGCGGCGAATACGTCTTCACCTCGTTCGATACCGACGAACCGCAGATGTTCGAACAGTATGGCGCGCGCAAAGCCGGCCGGTACGTCAGCCGCTGTGTGATTCCTGCGGATGTGTTCAACGAAGGCCGCTACGGCCTGGGCGTCAACGCCAGCTCCTTCGGCGTGCGCCGTTATTTTATGGACGAGAACGCGCTGGCCTTCAATGTGGATATCTCCGGCGCGCCGGGCACACACTGGCCCGAACCGCGCGTGGGTCCGTTGCGCCCGCGGCTTGAGTGGAAGATAGAGAAGATTGATTAATCTGATTGGTCTGATTGGTCTGACTGGTCTAACTGGTCTGATTGATCGGATAATCGAAGACCAGACCATTTAGACCATCAGACCATTTAGACTATTACCCTAATGAACAAAACTAACCTGCGCAATTTCCTGGGTGAACTGCCGCTGGCCGCCGAATTGGACTGGTCCCTCCGGCACGCGGGGCGGAACCGCGCTCGCAAGGATCATTACAACCTCAGCCGTCTGCAGGAATCCCTGCCGGCTGCGGTGGCGCAAGCGCTGCCGTTCATCCGATCTGCCAAACCCGGCAAGTCCATTTTATTTTTTGCAACCCTGCATTATTGGGTGGAACAATCCGCTTACATTTCGCTGGTATTGGCCGGGCTCGGACACAAAGTCACGCTGATGACGCTGCCCTACTCCGAATGGCATAAGAAGATGGACAACCTGACCCAGCGGCAGCGCGTGCTGCATACGCGTGACGCGCTGGCTGCGTTGAGTCCGGTGGTGGAACACGTGTCTCTCCTCGGCCCAAAGCCTGCTTCCGTTTTACCGGCCGCGCTCGCGGCTGACGTGAAAGAGATCAGCTTGTGGGACGCGCAGTATACGCTCATGCGGGAAGAGGTGGACTTGAACGACCCGGGCGACCGCGCCGTTTATGATCTGCGCATCGAACGCAATACCTTTGCAGCGCGAGCCGCCCTGGAATGGATGCAGATGAACAAGCCTGAGGTGCTCCTGGTTCCCAACGGGTTGATCCTCGAAATGGGCATCCTCTATCGCGTGGCACGCTATCTTGACATTGAAGCGATCACCTTCGAATTCAACGACCAGCGCGAACAGATCTGGCTGGCGCAAAACTCGTCCATTATGCGGCAGGAAACCGATTACCTGGTGGAAGCGCGCTGCGCTCTCCCGATGACGGATGCCATGTACGAGCGCCTGGCCGATCTCGAAAACGCGCGCCGCGGTGCACGCGTGTGGGGCAAATCCAAGAGATTGTGGCAGTACGTCTCCTCGCAGGGTGCGGACAACACACGCAAGATGCTCGGGCTGGATGAGCGTCCAGTCGTGATGCTGGCGGCCAATGTGCTTGGAGACAGCCTGACGCTGGGACGAAACGTCTTTGCCGAGTCGATGACCGAATGGATGACGCGCACGGTGCGCTTCTTCGCCGAC
>CAYUUJ010000003.1:0-20350 GCA_964447845.1 uncultured Anaerolineaceae bacterium | reverse complement strand
GCTTCCTATTCCTCTGCCGGTCTCGGCTGCGTGCGTGCCGGCAGCCACGGGCGGCAATGATGTCATCACTTGTAACACGGCCAACGACACCCTCAACGCGCTGGGCGGCGATGATCAGGTCAGCGGCGGTTCGGGAAATGATTCTCTTACCGGCGGCGATGGCGCGGACATCCTCAACGGTGAGGCCGGGAACGATACGCTGAACGGTGGAGCGGGCGACGATACACTGACCGGCGGCGCCGGCACCGACAGCTATGCCTTCGACACAGACTCAGCGCTTGGTACCGATACGGTCACCGAGGCCTCCGGCGGCGGTACCGACACACTCAACTTCACCGGTTCCACCAACGCCATCACGGTTGATCTGGCGGCGACTGGAAATCAGACCGTCAACAGCAATCTAATTATCAATCTGACCGCAGCCGAGGTCGAGAATATCACCGGCGGCAGCAACGGCGATACTCTGACCGGCAACAACCTGGTCAATGTGTTCTCCGGTGGTGATGGAAACGACATCCTCAATGGCAGCGCCGGCAATGATACGCTGACCGGCGGAAATGACGACGATACGCTTAACGGCGAAGCCGGGAATGACTCGCTGACCGGGAGCGCCGGAGACGACGCATTGACCGGCGGGGCCGGCAACGACAGCTATGCCTTCGACACGGACAGCGCCCTCGGAACGGATACGATCAACGAAGCCTCAAGCGGCGGCACCGATACGCTGACATTCGCCAATTCCGGCAACGCCACTACGGTTGACCTCGGGTTTACCGGCAGCCAGGCCGTGAATGGGAATCTCTTCATCAACTTAACTGCTGTCGAGGTTGAAAATGTCACCGGCGGCAGCGGCGATGATGCCCTGACCGGTAACAGCCTGGTTAACGTTTTCACCGGCGGCGCCGGGAACGACACACTGGCGGGCCTGACTGGCAACGACAGCTACGCCTTCGATACAGACAGCGCGCTAGGAACGGATACGATCAACGAAGCCTCAAGCGGCGGCACGGACACGCTGACCTTCGCCGCTTCCGCCAACGGCACTACGGTTGACCTGTCCGTCATCGGAGAGCAGACCGTGAATGGCAATCTGATCCTCAACCTGACCGCAACCCAGGTCGAGAATATCACCGGCGGCACCGGCGTTGACACCCTGACCGGGAACGGCGTAAACAATGTGTTCTCGGGCGGAAATGGGAACGATGTTCTCAGCGGCGCGGATGGCAATGACACGTTGACCGGCGGGAATAACGACGACACGCTTAATGGCGATGCCGGAAACGACACGCTCACCGGCGGCGCCGGTAACGATGCGTTGTCCGGCGGGAATAACGACGACAGCTACGCCTTCGATACCGACACTGCACTTGGCCTGGATACCATTACTGAAGTCTTCGGTGGCGGCACGGACACCCTCAACTTCACCGGTTCCACCAACGACGTCACAGTTGATCTGGGGAATACACTCAGCCAGACTGTCAACGTCAATCTCTCGCTGATCTTAACAACCCTCGAGATCGAGAATATCACCGGCGGAAGCGGCATCGATACCCTGACCGGCAACAGCTTGAACAATGTTTTTTCCGGCGGGAACGGCAATGACATTCTCAACGGCAGCGCCGGGAATGATACCCTGACCGGTGGGAATAACGACGACACGCTCAACGGCGGTGATGACAACGACACGCTGACCGGAAATGCCGGCAATGACGGTCTGACCGGCGGCGCCGGCGACGACACCTACGCCTTCGACACGGACAGCGCGCTCGGCACCGATACGGTCAACGAAGTCTCAGGCGGCGGCACCGACACGCTCAACTTTACCGGTTCCACCAATGCCATCACGGTTAATCTGGATACCCTTGGGAATCAAACCGTGAATGCCAACCTGACCCTCAACCTGAGCGCGGCCGAGGTGGAAAATATCACTGGTGGCAGCGGTATCGACACACTGACCGGCAACATTCTGAATAACATCTTCTCCGGCGGGAATGGCAATGATCTCCTCAACGCCGGCGATGGGGATGACACGTTGAATGGCGGGGCCAACAACGATACGCTGAACGGTGAAAATGGGAACGACACTCTGGATGGCGGGAGCAACAACGATACGCTCAGCGGCGGAGCGGGCGACGACACACTGGCCGGCGGCGCCGGCACCGATGCGCTGAACGGCGGTGCCGGGAACGACAGCTACGCTTTCGATACCGATTCTGCGCTTAATACAGATACTCTGACGGACGCCGCCGGCGGAGGCACGGACACCCTCAATTTCACCGGTTCCAGCAATGCTGTAGCGGTGAATCTGAATACCATCGGCAATCAAGCCGTAAATGCCAATCTAACCATCAACTTGACCGCCGCGCAGATTGAAAACATCCTCGGTGGAGGCGGCGTCGATACGCTGACCGGCAACAGCCTGAACAATGTCTTCACCGGCGGAGATGGGAACGATCTCCTCAATGGCGGCGACGGTAACGATACCCTCGAAGGCGGAAATAATAACGACACGCTCGGAGGCGGCGACGGCATCGATACACTCAATGGTGGTGATAATGAAGACACGTTAAACGGCGACAGCGGACAGGATATCCTGACCGGTGGGAATGGGAACGACATCCTCAATGGCGGCGATGAAATCGATGTACTGAACGGCGGGAATGACAACGACACCCTCAACGGGGATGCCGGGGATGACGTGCTGGATGGCGAAAATGGCGACGATACCCTCAATGGCGGCGCCGGTAACGATACATTGACCACGGGCGCAGGCGTCGATTCCATCGATGGCGGCGCCGACGATGATCTTCTGATCATCACCGGCTCTCACTCCGCCGGCGATATCGTGAATGGAGGCACGGGCACGAATATCTTCCAATTCCAACCGGGTACCTCCGGATTGATTAAACTGATCTCGAACGGCAGCGACACGCTGGACTTCAGCCTGTTCGGCCTACCCGTCACCATCGACCTGAGCAACAGCAGCCAGCAGGATGCAGGCGGCGGTCTCCTGCTCACCCTGACCGGCTTTTTCGAGAACGTCAGCGGATCCGTTTTTGAGGATGTGATCACCGGCAACAGCGCGGACAATACTCTTGCCGGCGGAGATGGAGACGATACCCTCAACGGCGGCGATGGTATCGATACGCTGTCTGGTGGAAATAACGACGATACTCTCAATGGCAACGATGGAAATGATAGCCTGGCCGGCGAGGATGGGAATGACTTGCTCAATGGCGGCGATGATATCGATACCCTCGATGCCGGCGCAGGCGATGACGTCCTGGACGGCGGGCCGGGCACGGATTCGCTGGATGGCGGAGCCGATACGGATACGGTCCAGAACTATTCTGCAGCCGATACACATCTGAACATCGAATATGGTTTCCCGGAGCCCTCCAAATCCAAAAAACCCGCTGCCGGTTTCCTGGCGTATATGCCCGTCACTGGCGGAGAACTGACCATATTGGATTGCGCATCGGATCCGGCCATCCTGACAACCCAGGACAACAGCCTGATCTACTTCCATAACCTGTGCGGCTATTCCGTGATTTTGACCGTGCTCCTGCCAGCCGACATACTGACGGCTTTGCCGGATGGACAGACCTATCTGACGGGGATGACCGTCAGCCTGCTGAACGATGGTGAAGCGCTCGACAAAATGCCAGAAGGCACACAGGTGACCCTGAGTTTTTCGATCCCGACCAGCCCGGACCAGACCATCACAGGCTTCTTCTGGGACACGACCGCGGATAATGATGCAGGCGCCTGGGTGGAAGTCGAGGTCGATGTATCGGATGGATACGCCACCCTGGAGGCGGAATACTCCGGTATGTATATTCTGGGTGTTAAGTAGTCAATGATTAACCGGCAATAATATAAAGAAAGCCTTACATCTTTTCGAATGTGAGGCTTTTTGTATTTCAGGTAACTGACAGATATCTTCGAGACTTGATTGAAGGGACGATACGGCTCGGGTAGATCGTTGGCTGGATTGGGGGAAGAGCACCTGCCATGAATGTTCGTCACCAGCCAATAAACTTAAATCGGCACGCGCGGTTTGTGCGCATGGGTGTGCATCAAATGTTTCCGCGATCCCGGCAGCCCTCGGAGAGAAGTAGGCGATCACTTCGCAGTGCAGCCGGCCTTCGGATTCGCTGTGTGTGAAGACAGCCATGTCCAGTGGATCTCCGACCGCGGCGAACAAGGATCCGAACAGCGCTTCGATCTGGGCAGATGGCATGGAGGCCGTCATGCCATCGCCGAGCGGTATTGAGTGCCAGGTATTCATGATGTTATGTTCTTAGTGCTGAGGTCTTTATTTGTGTCATCCTGAGGGAACTTGGCCTTTGGCGAAGCCACTGGCTGTGACCGAAGGATCTCTTTGAGGCCAAGAGGAGATTCTTCGTTCGCCGACCCGCACGGGCGGCTCTCTCAGAATGACACATAGGAGAGCGCTACTTTAATCATAACCAGTCCAGGCTGAGGTCTTTCCATTGAGGATTGGCTGTTTCGATCAGTGCAATTTTCTTTTTTCTTAGCCGGCCTTTGATTTCCTTCTCGCGGTTGATTGCCACATGGACGTCGTTCGTCTCATCATAATAAACTAACTTTGTAATGTTGTATTTCCGCGTGAATCCAGGAACGAGCTTCTCTTTGTGTTCCTGTACGCGGCGCTGGAGATTGTTTGTAACTCCTATGTATAGTGTATTGGAATAATTCGTCATGATATGCACATAAAACGTCTTCATACCCCCCTCTTGTTTGTGTCACTTACGCGGACGCCAGCGCGGGATGCGCGGCGCGATGCGCTCGTCGCCGAAGCGCAGGAGCACATCCGTCAACCGCGGCCAGGCGCCCTTCCATTTCAGGTCGGCGAGTTTTTCCTTCAAGGGAACGTCCTCGCGCACGGTGGCCAGTTTTTTATACAGCATGGCCTCCGGGCGGCGCGCAGCCAGGTTTTCTGCCAGGCGGACTGCACGCCCAGCACTGATGGAGGGAACCTTCCACTTAACCGGATCATCCGGGATCGCATCGATATGTTTGTATTTCGTGAGAGCAGCCGAAGCGGACTTCTCGCCCCAGCCCGGGATACCGGGGTAGCCATCCGCCGCGTCGCCGACCAGCGCCAGCCAGTCCGGCATGGACTGCGGTTTTACACCGAACTTTTCGACCACACCCTGCTCGTCGATCACGATCTCGCGCTTGCGGTCCCAGCACACAACCTTTTTGCCGGAGACCAACTGCGCCAGGTCTTTATCGGGCGAGCACAACACCACCTGCTTGACCGCGCCTTCCTTCTGGAAACGCCTGGCGGCCGTGGCCATCGCATCGTCCGCTTCGAACTCCACCATCGGCCAAACCACCACGCCCAACGCGGACACGGCTTCCTCGGCCAGCGGGAATTGCGACAACAGCAGCGGGTCCACCCCTTCGCCGGTCTTGTATCCGCTGTAAAGTTTATTGCGAAAGGACTCGATCACGTGATCGAACGCGACCGCCACATGCGTGACCCCGGGACTGGTGAGCAGGAACAACAGGCTGCGTACAAGCCCGAGCGTCGCGCCGACCTCGCGGCCGTCCGGCGCCTTCTTCGGCGGAGGGCCGTAGAAGTTTCGGAAGAGTTCGTATGTGCCGTCTACAAGATGAATTTTCATAGTAGGATTGAATATACCACTCGAACATTATTTACCGGAATATTAATGGGACGCTGATGAACGCAGACGAGCGCTGATTCTTTATTCTTAAATCAGCGTCCTTCAGCGTTCACACTTGCACCTGGCGCAAGTGCAGGTGTCTGCGTCCTATTCGATTTCAATAAGAACAACTTATGTGGGATTAATCGGAGCCGACTGCTCACTTACTTCTTCGGCTGTCACCTCGCGGCCCAGGCGATCCGAAAGATAAATGCCCTCGGAGATGAGCATCGTGTTCAAAGCCAGTTCTGCGGAGGGCAGCAGCGCCACCCGGCCCTGTAACGCGGCGATCCAATGATGTTCAGGGCTGTCATACACATCGCCGCCGTTGTTAACTGTCTGCCAGCGATATTCCATCTGTTCCAGGTCGACGGTGGTGTTGGCTTCCATATCCTCCAGATTGTGATAATAACCGAACGGTTCAAGGCGCACGCCTCCCAGGGTGCCGACCACGCTTGAGCCTTCCAGCCCGCCCAAATGGATCGCCCAGGCTTCGATAATGTCGAGTGTGATCCCATCCGCAAAACGAGCGAAGCCCAGCGCCAGCTCTTCCACGTCATAGCCGCTGGCCTTTTCACGCCCGGGATGCATGGGCGTTTTTTGGTAGGTCTTGCCGCTGATCCGCTCCACAGTTGGGTTGCCAAGCAGGTATAGCAATCCGGCAATATGGTAAACGCCCATGTCATAAAGCGCGCCGCCGGCGGCCTGACGCTTCTGCACAAACGTGGCCGTGCCGTAGCCGTCCACAAAGGGCCGCCCGCGGCGCCTGAAGCCGGTAGAGCGGGCATGATAGAGTTCGCCCAAATGACCGCCGTCGATCAGTCGCTTGGCGGCGCGCGTCTCTTTCGTGAACAAGGTGAAAAGCTGGATGCTCAGATGTCGTCCCAGGTCTTTGGCGGTCTGGACCATAATTTTGGCATCCGCGTATGAGCCGGCCATCGGCTTTTCACAAAAAACGTGTTTCCCGGCTTGCATGGCAGCCACTGCCACCGGCCGGTGCAGATTATTATGCAGGCAGATATCCACAGCCTCAATATCGTCGCGCTGCAAAAGGGTCCGGTAGTCGGTATAGACCTGGGGAATATTGAACTTCCCCGCCACCTGCCGGGCCAGGGACTCGTTAATATCGGCCACCGCCACGATCTCTGCGCTCTCGATCTCTCGATACGCCGCGAGATGATGCTGGCCGCGCTGCCCGGCTCCGATCAGTCCCATTCGAATTTGTCTCAGGGATGCCATATCGTCTCCAATTTGGAAGGCTGCAAAAAATCTGCGGACTAGGTCTCAGACACTACCCGCCGGATGAGGGCGATCGTCTTTCTGGCAGCCTCAATTTCTTCATCGGCTTCAGCCGGGCAGCTTTCAATCCCCCAAGTGCCGGTGTACCCGGCATCCAGCAGATAATGCATGGCCTTGGGAATATCCACCGTGGTCTCGTTGCCTTGCGAGTCGAACGCGAAGGTTTTGATATGCGTGGCACGCGCGAACCTGGCGCACATCGCCCAGCCTTGCTGCTCGGCGCCATCGGGCCAGTTGCCCGTGTCGAAGAGCAGACCCAGCCCCGGCACCGCCTCCAGAATACGCACTACATTTTCCGGGACCCGTGACGCGCCCCAGTGGTTTTCCATGACCACCTCGATCCCTTTTTCACCCGCGCGCTTGATCAGGTCCATATATCCGGCGACGAGGATCTCAAACACCGGCTCGGGCATCTCTACCGGGCCGCCCGCGTCCAGCCTCACCTGCCGTGCGCCCAATCGTTCGCCAATGTTCAGCCAGCGCTGCGCTTTGATCCGCTGGGCTGCACGTGCCTCCGGCGTCTCTTCATAGATATGCGCGCCATCCACTGCCAGGCCCGCGAATGGCAGGCCGGCCTCGTCCGCTGCGGCTTTGACTTGATCCAGGATCGCGGTCTCCTGTTGTGACAGACCAGCGTACTGAGGCGTGATCGTGTCTGCCGGGCGCGATTCGTCGTCCAGCAGCGTTGGCAGGTGCGCGTTCCATAGATCGAGCGAGGTAGAGCCCAGGGCGCGGCAATCGCGGATGTATCCGAACACATCCTGCCGGCCGGATTCCAGCAAACCATGGAAGCTATAGGAACAGATCGATATTTCCATATTCTCTCCGATCGTGAGTCTAGCTGAAAATTATATGTTTGTTACCACCAAGACACGAAGGTAAAAACGGGACGCGGATTAACGCAGACGAGCGCGGATTCTTTGGTTTTAAATCAGGATCTATCAGCGTTCATCCGCGTTTATCCGCGTCCCATATTAATCCGCGCTCACAGATAGAGATTCGCTTTCACGCATTCTATCGATCAATTCTTTGCGCGGCGCGAAGAAGGCCGAGACCAACGCGAACACGGCAGCTATAAAAGCGATCACGAATACGAGCTGAATGGCATTTGCCATGGCGGCGCGCACCCCCGCAGCGATAAGAACCTGAGAGCCGGGAGAAGGATCCAGCAACCGGCCGACCAGGTCCGGGTCCAGCCCTGCTGCGTTTAAGTTCGAGGCGAGTCGCAGGCTCAGGGCGGCGCCCATCACGCTCACGCCAAGCGTGGCGCCGATCGAACGGCTGAATTGAAGGATCGAAGTTGCGGTGCCGAGCTGTCTGCGTTCCACGCTGGTCTGCACGGCGATCACGAAGGCGGGGATCGAGAGTCCCATGCCGATGCCGATCATGGTGACGAGCACCATCATGCTGGTCTGATTCGAGTTCAAACGCTCGAACAGCATGAGCAAGGCGCCCAGCGTCAATAATGAGGTGCCGGCCAGCCCCAGCTTGCGATATCCAACTCTCACAAGGAAGCGTGTGCCGAAGATGCTGGATGCCACCCAGCCTAACAGCATGGGAGTGATGGTGATGCCGGCCTGAGTAGCGCTCGTTCCGAGCACCGCTTGAACGAATAATGGGATGAAAGAGATCACCCCAAACACAGCCCAGCCGCTCAATAGCGCATGTGCATTGGCCGTGGCAAACAATGCATCCCGAAAAAGCGGGATCGGCAGGATCGGATCCGCGGCGCGGCTTTCAACCCTCCACAGAATAATGAACAACGCGATCGAGACCATGATCAGGATCCAGCTATTGAGCGTACCAAACTCCATCAAGCCCAACAGCAGCATAATGACACCGACGGTTAACAACGCCGCACCGGCATAATCCACGGCGGGTCGCACCGGACTGCGGGCCTGGTCCCGCCACCCGAAAGCGACCAGCGCCGCCGCGATCAAACCGGGGATCACGTTGATGTAGAAGATCCATGGCCATGAATATCGATCGACGATGAAGCCGCCCAGCAGCGGTCCGACAATGGATGAGACTCCCCAGAC
This sequence comes from uncultured Anaerolineaceae bacterium, assembly GCA_964447845.1. Classification (GTDB taxonomy): domain Bacteria; phylum Chloroflexota; class Anaerolineae; order Anaerolineales; family Villigracilaceae; genus DASXQN01. Next base: position 11,316 of record CAYUUJ010000003.1, on the reverse strand, counting down.
CCCCGAGAAAAGCCCCTGTATTTTGGCGCGCTGTTCGAGCGAGAACATTTCGCCGATCAAAATAAAAGCCAGCGGAATGATCCCGCCCGCACCAATGCCCTGCAGCGCGCGGGCCAGGATGAGTTGGGTCATGCTGCCGGCCCATCCGCACAAAACAGAGCCGATCAGGAATAGTGCCATCCCGATCAGATATAAACTGCGACGGCCGTGAATATCGGAAAGTTTTCCATACAAAGGCACCACGGTCGTGGAAGCCAGCATGAACGCGGAAAACACCCACGAGAAATGTTCCAGTCCGCCCAACTGACCGACGATGGTCGGCATGGCAGTGGCAACCACGGTGCCTTCCATGGAGGCCAGGAACAAACTGAGCATGACCCCGGCCGTGACGACGATGGTTCGATTACGTGACATATTTACCTTTCAAACGGGAGGCTGCCCGGCGAGGATCTTGTGCCAGCGCGAATGGAAATAGGACGCGGACAAGCGCGGAGAAACGCGGATAATTGGTCTCACCTCTGCGTGAATCTGCTTTCATCTGTGTCCTATTACGGCACGCTTTCAGCGCGTGAGGCCTCGAACAGCGTATACCATTCCTCGCGGCTGAGCTCGATCCCATCCGCCAGGGCGCTGGCCGTGATGCGTTCCGGTTTGGTGGTGCCGACCACGGGCTGTATGACGGCCGGGTGGCGCAGCAGCCAGGCCAGCGCGATCGACTCGGGGCTGGTCTTTTTTGCCCTGGCCATCTTCGCCACAGCTTTGGACGCCCTGCGGACGCGTTTAGGCGCTTTGTCGGAAGGGTTGATCAGATCCCCCGCCGCCACCGGTGACCAGGCCTGGACCAGGATGTCGTGCAGGCGGCAGTAATCCAGGATGCCAGCCGCCGCACTGTAATTGAGCCCATCCTGGTTGACCTTCACGCCCTCGTTGAGCATATCGAAATGAAGCAGGTTCAACTCCAGTTGGTTGACGACGAAAGGCTGTTCGACGTATTTGCGCAGCAGGTCGATCTGCCAGCCGTTATGGTTGCTGACGCCGAAGTGACGCACTTTGCCGCTCTTGTGCAGCTCCGAAAAAGCGCGCGCCACCTCCTCGGGCTGGACCAACGCGTCCGGCCGGTGCAGGAGCAGGATATCCACATGCTCGATCTGCAGACGTTTGAGACTGCCCTCCACCGAGGCAAGGATGTGTTCGTAGCTGAAATCATAGCGGGCGGGGATCCCCGGCCCTGGATCGCCTGCGAAACGGATGCCGCACTTGGTCTGGATCACGATCCGGTCGCGCAAGCCGGGCTGCGCTTTCAGGAGTTCCCCGAAGACGGACTCTGATTTTCCGTTAGTGTAGATATCGGCATGGTCGAAGAAGTTGATCCCGGCGTCCAGCGCGGCGGCGATGTTTTTGGAGGCCAGCTTCTTTTGGGCCGCTGTGGGCTTGGACGAATCCCAACTGCCGCCGAGTTTCATACACCCGTAAGCAAGACGGGAGACGTCCAGATCCGTATGTGGGATGCGATAGGTTTTCAATTTTCACCTCGTTTGTAAGAAATGATTGTTCGGCGAAGGATACTAACCACTAAGTCACAAAGACACGAAGGCACCAGGTTTTTTTAGAATGCAAAATATAATCTAGATTGTGTCACGAAGTGAGGGAGCGTTCTCCGCGACCGAAGGATCTCTTTTTGGCCAAGAGGAGATTCTTCGCTCGCCCACCCGCACGGGGGGCTCACTCAGAATGACACGTTATGTAAAGGATCCGCCTGCTCGGCGCGGGTCTTCGCGAAGCATCCTTTAGGGCCCGACCCCGCCGAAAATTGACCGAAGGTCTTATACAAATGGAGACCTGCGGTCGTGCTCTGGCGCAGGTCAGGCCCGCTCGCGGAGCTCGGGATGCTTCGCGAAGACCTTGCGCCAGCGAGGGAGCAATGTCGTTTGACTTATTCGATAGCCTCGTCTAAACTTCCTTTATGGTTGTATATCAATTATCCTGTAAGGTGTTGTGATTATAAATTATGTTTACCGAAACGGATGCGTATTTTTCCGCAGCAACCCCCAAACCCCTGCAATTTGCATTAATTGGTGAAGGACTCGTTTTATTAGGAGCTATCGATCTGCTGAAAAAACGCGGCCATGAAATATCGGTGGTTTTCCTTGATTCGCCCGGACAGGAAATTCTCCTGGAACAACAGGGGATTCTCGTGCATCAGGCTCCCCGCATTCCTGCCGAAGTTTTGAGTGCAAGACCGATGGATGTGCTCATCAGCATAAATAACCGCCACATCATTAATAAAACATTGATTCAGCACCCCAGGTTGATGGCCCTTAATTATCATAACTCGTTGCTGCCCGCCTATGCCGGGCTTCGGGGTACCGCCTGGGCGATCCACAATCGGGAGAAACAGCACGGAATTACGTGGCATCGTATTTCCGAGGGTATTGATACGGGAGAAATTCTGGTCCAACGAGTGATCCAGATCGAAGAATATGAAACTGCCGCCAGTTTGAATGAAAAATGCACAATTTCGACATTGGACGGATTTGCGGAATTGCTTGCGGGGCTTGAAAAATACGGATCAGCGCTGCCTTCAATAAAACAGGATTTATCCCGTCGTTCCTATTATGGACGGAAGATGGTTCTGCCGCGCGGCGGGTTCATTGACTGGAACACGGATGCGGCGACGATCTCAGCCTTCGTCTCATCCACGGATTGGGGGCCAAGCTATAACGATTTTGGCATCGCCAGTATCTTATTGCCGTCCGGTGAAAGCCTTCCAATTCGAGAGGCGCGCGTGCTTAACGATCAGACAGATCTGCCTCCCGGCACACTTCTTGGACGGGAAGCGCACGAATTCACAATGTCCACAGCACACGGCGTGGTCCGCTTGAGGCCCCATCCTTATCCGCTCATTGCATTACCCCAAATCGGCAGCGTGTTGCCGTCTCTGACTGATGAACAGGTTGCATGGATCACAGATCATTATACAGACGCTCTTCTTGGGGAGAGTGTCTGGTTTCCCATCTTGAAGCAGGTTGCAGATCGCAAACAAGAACGGATCCCCACTTTTGATGAAGAATATGGGAAATTCCAGAGCAAGACCAATGCGAAAATTTCGCCAGCAGAAGCGCCAGCCTTCTTTTTGGACATAATAAAAAATCTACTCGGTCCGGGAAGCTTGGTGGCCGTCGAGGCTTCCCAACCCACAGATTTATTCTCATCCAGCTCTCTATTCGTCCGGTGGCTTCCCTTGATCCTGGTCCGCGAAGGCAGTGGAAAAACCTTACTCCTGGATCTCGAAGAACGGCCGGTGCTTCTGCGTGACACTTGCTGGAGGCATCCCCAATTGGCAAAACTTGCAGCATGGGAAACTCGTCAGCGGGTATTTCTACTGCGTGAGAATACCACAATGGATTCGTCCTTCCTTCCGGATGGCAGTGTTGCATTTCATGCATCCATTTCTGGTGAGATGACTTTGCATTTTCGGGGTTCGGAAGGAAGATCACTTGCCCAGGTAATTCAAAGCAGGCTTGTAAATCCAACGAATGTCGCGGGTGGTCACCAGAAAAACAATTCGCAAAATCCACCGAACGAAAATAATGTTCTGAATTTATTTCGAAACCAGGTGGTTGCCAGACCACGCGCCCCGGCTGTTCAGGAATTGGGGGGGCTTATCACTTATGAGGAACTGGATGGGCATTCAAATCGGGCGGCTAATTACTTATTGGCCGAAGGCCTTCAGTCTGAAGATATTGTCGTGCTGCTTCTGCCTTGTTCCACCGAGTTTGTCGTTGCAGCCCTCGGGGTACTTAAGGCTGGGGGGAGTTATTTGCCGCTGGACGTGGAAGCACCATTAAAACGGCTCGAGTTCCAATTGTCTGATTGTGGGACAGGCTTTGTGGTTACTACTTCAGCTTATCGCTCCTTATTGGGTGACTGGCAGGGCAAGGTACTTGTTTTGGATGAGCCTGCCATTCAAGATACGCATGCCGGGCCGACGGATCATGATATTTCATTAACGAGTCGCGCTTACTTGATATATACATCCGGATCCACAGGCCAGCCAAAGGCGGTGGAAATTGAACACCGATCTCTGGGCAACCTGATCGCCTTCTACCATCAGCGTTTGGCGCTCACTGAGCGGGATCGAATGACGATGCTGGCGCATGTCACATTCGATGCGTCTGTTGCGGACCTTTGGCCATGTTTGTGTGCCGGAGGTACTGTCCTGATCCCTCCTGAAAATATTCTCCTGGATGTGGATGGTTTGATGGCATGGCTTGGGGACGAGCGTGTAACCTACGCCTTCGTCCCGACAGCCATAGCAGAATTCGTGTTGCAAAAGTCGTGTCCTGTCCCGCTTGCATTGCGATCACTGATCACGGGTGGCGACGTGCTGCGCGTACGTCCCCGCCCCGACCTGCCATTCCCTGTTATCAATACATATGGACCCACAGAGAACACTGTGGATAGTGTTTGGTCTGAAGTGAGCTCAGATGAGAACGGGAGGCTGCCAGCCATTGGTCGCCCAATCACGAATGTGCTGGCTTATGTGCTGGATGATAACCTGCGTCCCGTTGTTGAAGGTGAGATAGGTCAGTTATATCTGGGCGGTGCGCAGGTGGCGCGTGGTTATTTACATCGACTGGAATTAACCAATCAGCGTTTTTCTGCCGACCCATTTGCGCGTATTCCTGGAGCGCGGATGTATTGCACTGGAGATCGGGTGCGTTGGAATTCGGATGGTGAACTTGAGTTCCTGGGACGCACGGACTTGCAGGTTCAGATTTACGGATACCGTGTGGAGTTGGAGGAGATTAACACTGTCCTGGCCGCTCATGCTCTTGTAAAGCAGGTCTATTGCATGGAGATTCGCAGAGATGACCTGGTCATTGGGATCGTGGCACATGTGGTACCGGAAGCCACCTCCGACAATCTGGCGGAAGTGTTGCGGAACTACCTTGCCCTGCTCCTGCCAGTCTACATGATCCCGCGCTCGTTTGTTTTCCACGCCGCCCTGCCTCGAAATGCTGCAGGAAAAGTGGATCGAAGCCTACTGCTTGAACGACAACCGGAAATCACGACCCCGGACATCATTCCCATGGAATCCGTTACCGATCTGCGATGTGCACTCCAGAAGCTTTGGTTTGGGTTACTTCCACTGGCCGGCCCGGATACCGACAGCCAAACATTCTGGGATCTGGATGGGGATTCGCTGACGGCTGTGCAACTTATCCTTGGAGTGCATGAGCTTACAGGGCGATCCCTGACGGTCTCGAACTTTTTATCTGATCCTACACTTCCAGGCCTTTATCGTGCGGTGGAGGCTTTCTTCACATCTTCCACACCCGGCATCCATGCAGAAACGACCAGACAAACATCCGTATTAATTCCGATCCAGACAAGCGGGGATAAAAAACCGATTTATTGCATTGGAGGCAAAGGCGGAACCCCGATCAATTTCCGTCATCTTCTGATATATCTGGCAGACGATCAGCCCGTTTATTTCCTGCGTGCCCGTGGTTTTGCGCCGGGGGAAATAATTGAAACCTCCATTGAAGCAATTGCATATGATTATTTGATGGAAGTGAAAAGGAACCAGCCGGTTGGTCCGTACCATTTTTTAGGCAGTTCCAGCGGAGGCCTGATTGCATATGAAATGGCGCAGCAACTTCTGAGTCAGGGAGAAGATGCGGCATTTGTTGGGTTGTTGGACACACTCCTGGCGGATATGGCGAGTGAAAAGATGGCACCCCTTGTGTATTTTCTGATGCTATTCAGGAAACACCTCCAAACTCTGACGAGCGGCGGCATTCGTGGTGTAGCTGGATATCTTGGGTATTACAGGGAATTATGGCAATTCAAAATCGCCGAACTTCGTGATGAAAATAAAAGGAAACTAGTATTCACTAAATTTGGTGATATTGCTGATATTTATACGCGCGTGGAACAGGTAAACACGGATGCCAGTCTTGCGTACAAACCAAAGCCCTACCCTGGGCGTGTGGTGATGTTTAGTGCGGCACGCCAGGTGCAACTCGAAGGCAGCACCTCCGATCATGGCTGGAGCAAGGTTGGCATAGGAAATCTGGTGATTTACTCACTTGATTGCTATCACGGAAATATATTGTTTGAACCATTTGTTCAACAGGTGGTTGAGAAATTAAATCAGCACCTGTATGCAACCGAAGGCCGCTCTTAATGCCATGCTGGAGACATTTAATCCTTACGCAGCTTTTTATGTACATCATAAGAACTGGGAACAAAGGTTATCAATACTATAATTGATAATGCGGCCAGTATGCTCTGCTCGGCGAGGGTCTTCGCGAAGCACCCTTTAGGGTTGACCCCGCCGAAAATTGACCGAAGGTCTTAGATATTGTCCACTAATTTTCGCGAATTTACACGAATGAATTCGCCCCGAAGGGGTATTAGCGCAAATTCGCGCATCCTCTGACTGAATTTATTTCAACCCCTTCAGTTCATAAACTTGTGTAGCCTGCGCGCGGCCTTTGAGCACCATAGGCTTGAGCGGACTGGCGATGATCTGGTCAGAGAGAATATCAAAGGTGGACTTCTCGAGCAGGATCTGTCCGCTTTCGGCCGAAGCCTGCAAGCGCTGCGCCAGGTTGACCGTATCGCCGATGGCGGTGTAATTGAAGAGCTGGTCCGTGCCGACGTTGCCGATCATGGCTGAGCCGGTGGTGATGCCGATGCGGAAAGTCATATGCTGCTCGGGGTCGCTGAAGAGGCGCCGGGCCTCGGCAGAACTACGCACGATCGCCAGCGCGGCGCGCACTGCCCGCAGCGCGTGGTCGGCTTGCGGATCGGGGCTGTTCCAGATGGCCAGCACCGCGTCGCCCATGAACTTATCCAGCGTGCCCTCTTCGTTAAGGATGGACTGCGCAGCCAGCGCCAGATAAGTATTGAGAACTTTGAACACCGTTTCCGGCGGATGCTTTTCGCTGTAAGTGGTGAAGCCGCTCAGGTCTGCGAACAGGATCGTGACGATCTGTTTGGCACCGTCCAGGTTCAGGTTATCGGGGTTGGCGAGCAGTCGATCGCGCACGCGCGGCGCGACCACGCGGCCAAAGGTCTGCTTGATGCGTTCGCGCTCGGCCTCGATCTTGCGGCGTTCGGTGAGGTCTTCGAAGACGATCGTGGCCCCGTTGGTGGCGCGTTGGGCGTCTAATAATGGTGAGACCGAGAGACGCAGGTACAGGTCGCCGCGCGTGGGCAGGGTGCGGCTCAACTCCTCGCTCAGGAGGGTCTCGCCGCGCTCGAGCGTGCCGTCCAGTTCGAGCTTGAGTTCCGGGATGGCCGTGGCCAGCAACTGGCCTGTCATCTGGCTGACGTCCACACCGAGGATGCTTTCGGCGGCGCGGTTGAGCAGGGTGATGCGGCGCTTCAGGTCGGTGGTGATGACTCCGGTGGCGATGGAGGCGAAGATATCGTCCATGAGACTCTTCATCTCGAGCGTCTTGTCCAATGTCCTTCGCAGGTTGGCGAAGAGGCGCGCGTTCTCGAGCGCCAGCGTGGACTGCGCGGCGACGGCCGCCAGGAAATCCAGATCGTCGCTGTTGTACAGGTCGCCGGAGCGGCGCGGGCCGAGGGACATGAATCCGATCAGCCGGCCTTCGTAATGCAGAGGCACCAGCGTGAATCCAAGCAAACGCTTATAGCTATTGGCGGAATCCTGCAAGGGCGCGGGGAACGGCCCGTTGGGCGGCAGCCAGACCGGGGTCCGGGAAGAGGCGAGCAGCATCACCAGTGGATCGTCCACTTGATAAGGCGGCGCGCTGTCCTCGCGCGTTGAGTGTGGCAGGTATTCTCCCAGTGCGTCGTTATATAAATGCAGGCCGAATTTTTCGGGCGCCAGGGCCTGGGTCATGTGCTCTTCCAGCGTGCGCAGGGTTTGGGTGAGATCCGGCGTGATGACCAGGCTGCGCGAGAGACTCGTCAGCGCGCGGCGGTAATCGGCGGGCGAGCGATAGAAGAGCCGGTCGATGGCGCGTTGGATGAGTGCGCGCAGCGGCGCGAAGCCGATCACGAGCAGCAACAAGTAGGAAGCCACCACCAGCGGGTCGTTTGACTCGAGGGCGTTGTTGACGAACAACGAGAAGAGCGTGAGCAGACCGTAGAATAAAGTCAGCGCCACGCCGATGGCCAGCAGGTAGCCGAGGGCGCGGCTGAAGATGCGGTCCACGTCCAGCAGGCGATAACGCAGGATGGCGTATGTGATCGAGAGCGGAAAGACGACCAGGGCCGGGAAGATCAACCAGGCATAAAAATTCGTCACCACGCCGAAGGCCAGAGGCGTGATGTAATACAGCGAGGGCGCAAAGGCGATTACCGCGCCGAAGAACATGACGCGGCTCTGCTGGCGTACGATGGGCTGGTCTGTGCGAAAGACGCGATAGACGAGCGTGGCCACGAAGAGCAGCGCGGCGAGCGTGATGAAGATGTAGCCCGACTGCCAGGTATTTATATAGAAGTAGGGATCTGCCGGACGCAGGATGGCGATGACGGTCTGAGGCACGAGCGCCAGATACAGGAACCATGGCACCCAGCGCGCCCGCGGCCAGCGCCGGATAAAACGGATCGGATGCGGAAAGACCATGGCCAGATGCGTGAGGCTGGCGCCGATCAAGCCCAGGCTTAAAGCCCAGAACAGGACGGCGTGGCGCGTGGTGTTCATATCCAGAAACGTGGTGGTGGCGATGCTCAAGCCGGAGGTAAAGACCAGCAGGGCGCGGCTGGCGCGCAGATCGCGGCGCAAGCTGTACGTCCACAGGCCGATGACGATGAAGGCCACGCCCACCAGATAGGGGATGATGAACAGGGTCAGCAGGTCCGCGAACGGCGGATGTGCGAGCGGGGTGATCGTGAGCTCGAACTGGGTTCCATCGCGCGGCGCGAACGTGGCTTGTACCGGCGCGGTCCCGTTCTCCTGCAAGATGGCGATCACGGAATCCGCGTCGGGTGTGTCGCGGCCGTTGATGGCCAGCAGTTGGTCGTAATCCAGCTGGATGCCGGAGGCGCGCGCCGGCCAGCCTTCGACGGAGATGGCACTGACGACGTTATTGGGTTCGAGCAGGAGACCGAGGAAGGGTGTGCGGTACCAGGTGGCGGCCCAGAAGGGCGTGAGCAGCGCCATCAGGACGGCGAGGCCGGCCATGATGAGGGCCAGGAGATGAGCCTGCCGGTTGTGTTCGGGCGGGGATTGCATCTTAATGAAAGATTATATCCCACCCTATTTTCGGGACTTCTCTAAACCTTTTTTGGCCACGGATTTCGCGGATTCCACGGATTTTCACGGAAAAAAGCTTAAAAGGGTCTTGATTGTCTTGTTAATTTCGCGAGAATTCGTGTAAATTGGTGGATGGCTGTGTTCGCCGGCGCCTCCATCGGCTCCCGCACATCGCTCAAGTCATCGCGGAACTTCAAATCCAGGTAACGCTGGACGCTCTGCGGTGTGATCGGCTCGTCCTTCGCGACGGCGCGGATACCGTCCTTGGTGCGGACCGTGGGCACCGCGCGTCCCAGCAGCATCATAGCGGATTGCGGCCCGGCCTCTTTTGCTTTTTGTTTTTTACCCTTCTTTACATGCTCTTTATCTTTTTCCGACTTTTTCTCGAAAATCCCCAGCCGCTGTCCTTTGGATTGCGCGTTCAACCCGGCCACCGCCTTGCCCAGCGTCAGCGCGGAGTCATGGTTATGTCCCAGCCGCTCGGCGACCACCGCCGCCCAGAGGGTCATCACGGGAGCTCGATTGATCTTGATCTTTTTGTTTGTCATGGAGTGGGCTCGTTTCATTAACATCAGTCCGACGCCGTTGTGTCATCCTGAGGAAGCTAGGACTGGAGCGGAGCGACAGGCCGCGACCGAAGGATCTTTTTTGGACGAAGAGGAGATTCTTCGGTCACCACCCTTCGCTTCGCTCAGGGTTCAGTTCCCTCAGAATGACACAATCCGTGTAACAATTCAATATCCGCCCCAGGACCGGCCGGTCAATGTTTGGTAACTCTGGAAAGCCAGGAACCCGAATAGGATCGCCATATAGACGCTGCCCAACAGCACCAGACCTGCGAGCGCGACAATGGCTCCGGTGATGATCGAAAGCCACAACGATTTTCGTCCGCCGTCCAGCGGATCCATAACGATCAGCAGGCGCCGCGCCACGTTGCCTCCATCCAGCGGATAGACCGGCAGCAGGTTAACCAGTCCCCAAAAGATATTCACCCACAACAGGTCATGCACGATCAAATTTGGGATCCAGCCGCCCGGTACAAACGCCTCTGCGAACGGGATCACACCGAATAGCGGGGCAGGGATAATGACTCCGCCCACGGCGGCCGAGCCGGCCAGCACGAGCGCAGCCAGCAGAAATCCCGCGCCGGGTCCGGCCAGCGAGATCAGGATCGCCTGGCTCGGCCGCAGTTCGACGTTCGCGTAGCGGTTTCCCCATCGCACCTGTTCGGGGACGGCCAGTCCGCCCGCCCAGTGCAGCACCACCTGCGCGCCCATTCCAAACCAGCGCATCGTCACGGCATGTCCCAGCTCGTGGATCAGGATGGATACAAAGATGACCGCCACCCAGATCAACAGCGGCACGAGTCCGCCGGCAGACGCGCCGAACAGGACCGCGATCAGCCAGAACAGCGGGTGCACACGCACCGGGATCGGGCCGACGTTGAAACGCAGGTCATAGCGAGTGGCGGGGGGTTCGGTAAATGGGAACATGGTTGTTTGAATTTCCTATTTTTGGACGTACAGACATTATCGTCAGGCTTGCTCTCTTAACGCCTCCGTTGTGTCATTCTGAGGGAGCTGAACCCTGAGCACAGCGAAGGGTGGCGACCGAAGAATCTCCTCTTGGTCCAAAAGAGATCCTTCGGTCGCGGCCTGTCGCTCCGCTCCAGTCCTAGCTTCCTCACTTCGTGACACATTCGGGAGGGGTGGCAGGCGGGCGCACAGACCCTGGTCAGAACACAAAGGGAAGATTAAGTTTATCCAGAAGAATTGCGAGCAGAACTCCCAGCGCCAGCCCAAATATTACCAAAATTATAATCTTGTACGTCGGCACTTTTTTGGGCATGTCCGTCACCCTTAACTTCATATCTTGATAATAGGGCACCGATAACATCCCGGTTTCCACTTGTTCCAGTTTATAGCGGGCAACGTCCTGTTTACCGTATAACATGACCCTGTGATTGCATTTTTCCCAATCGAACCAGAACTCTTCCTCCAACATTTTTATTTTGATATAGAAAATGTGAGTTGATTTTTCATACTTGAGGATTTGACAATCCGAAAGCTCACCAC
>CAYUUJ010000002.1:0-20902 GCA_964447845.1 uncultured Anaerolineaceae bacterium | reverse complement strand
GGAATTCGTTTCGATACGAGGCGAGAGTCACTTATTGATCGAGTTGTAGGGCGTACGCGCGGGATAAGTCTAAGCGACTCATATTTTTGCCACGGATTTCACTGATTTTCACAGATTATTTCTAATGTGTTCAGGCGGCGTTGCTCCAAGAGCCAACACTTTGTCAATAGACTCATCATTTTCATCCCTCACTATTGATCTTTCCGTGCCAATCCGTGTAATCTGTGGCTAAGCCTTTTCTTGTATCTTACTCATCGCATATTCCGCCAAAGCCGTAATCGTAAGTGACGGGTTGACCCCCGGGTTGGCCGGCATGATCGAACCGTCAATGATAAACAAGCCGGGATAGTTATGCACTTCGAAGTACTCGTCCACCACACCTTCGGAGGCATCCCTGCCGATCGGTGCGCCGCCCAGGATGTGTGCAGTGGTGGGCAGGTTGAGCAGATTTTCGCCGATCGAACCCAGCGCAACCCCATTCGTTCGTTTCGCGAATTCGCGCGCCATCTCGTGCGAACCTGCCACCTGAGCATGGACTTCAAATCCCGGTTCCGGCTCGGCTACCATTCCGCGCCGGAAGAACGTGAACAAGCTGCGTCCCATTCGGAAGCGCATGCGGCTGTCGGTATTCTGCATCACGAGCAGGATGGTCACATTGTGTGCCCAGCCCGGCAGGATCAGGGCCCGCGCAAAATCGATCGGGTGAGCCAGCGACCAGACGAGGAAACGCAAAATGCGAGCCGGCACACTCACGTCTGCATCGATCAAGGGTGCAGCCAGGAAGCGCATCAGCGAGGAACCGGCCGGGTAACGGACGGGTTCGATGCGCGTCGTCTCGTCGTAGTTGTGGATCGATGAAACGCAAACGCCTTCCGAGAAGTCCACGTCCGGGTCTCTTGCCACTGAACCAAGCAGGGCTTCGGAATTCGTCCGGATCCGATCGCCGAGCCGCGCGGAGAGCTCAGGCAGCGATTTTTTGAAGTCGCGTAGATTCAGTAAAAGTTTCATGGTGCCCATCACGCCTGCCGACAGGATCACGCGTCTGGCCCGAACCCGGCGCGGGGTCCCATTAAAGAGGCGGGTGCTGCTCTGATAGGTGATCTCGTAACCTTCGGCGTTGGAGGTGGATGGTTGGCGGTTGGTAGTTAACGGTCCACTGTCAACCGTCAACGGTCTGATGTCTACAACTTCGGACTCAGCCACGACCACCGCCCCTTTCTTCTCCGCGAAATATAAATAGTTTTTCGGTAATGTGTTCTTTGCGTTATAGCGACAGCCCACCATGCACGCCCCACAGTGACGGCAGCCGGCACGCTCGGTTCCCGCGGCGCCAAAATATGGGTCGGGGACAGTCACACCCGGCTCGCCGAAGTACACACCGACATCGGCGGCGCGGAAGTTATGCGCCTTGCCGCGCTCCTCCGCCATGCCGCGCAAAATCTCATCGGCCTTCCAGAGTTTTGGGTTGCGTGCCACGCCCAGCATCCGGCGAGCGGTCTCGAAATGCGGCTCGAGCACATTTCCCCAATGGATCGGTTGGTTCCAGGCCGGTGTGGCAAAGGTCTCAGGGGTGGGGACTTCAAGCACGCCCGAGTAGCCGAGGCTGCCTCCGCCCACACCCACGCCGTGCAACACCATGATGCCCTTCAGAATGCTGACCTGCAAAATCCCATGCGCGCGGATGGCCGGCAGCCAGATGTATTTCCAGAAATGCCAGTTGGTTCGGGCAAAATCGCCATCTTCATAGCGTTTGCCCTTTTCCAGCACCAGGACCGAATAGCCCTTTTCCGTCAAGCGCATCGCTGAGACTGAGCCGCCGAAGCCGGAGCCGATTATCACGTAGTCGTAGGTATTCTGATTCATCGGATAGTATGGCTATTGTATAATGACTTGGTGTTTCCAGTAGGTGACCGAAGTAATTTTCCAGCAGGAAAAAAATCGAAGACTTCCAGGGGATATACAACAAATTACGATCGGGGAGATCACGTTTGTTAACAAGTGAAGCGTATAAATTACTATTCGGCCGGCGTATTGTGCTTTGGACATTTATCGCGGGGATCTACTTCATCGTGATCCAGCCGTTGGGTCCAGGATTTGAGCAGATCCCGGGTGATCTGGGGGATACCCGCTTGAACAGCTACGCCTTGGAGCACTTTTGGAGATGGTTGCTCGGGTGGGACGAGTCCTATTGGACGGCTCCTTATTATTATCCGTATAGGTTTACGACCGCGTTCAACGAAAATCTCCTGGGTTCGGCGCCGGTTTATGCATCCCTGCGGCTGATCGGTTTTGGTCCGTACTCGGCTTTTCAGGGGTGGTTTATCGTTGGCTATATCGTCAACTATGCAGCCGCCGCCTACGTGCTGAACAAATTCGGATTTAATTCATCGGCTATCAGCGCAGGCGCCTTCTTTTTTACATTTGGGCTGCCGATATTAGCCCAGGAAATTCATGTCCAGTTGTTATATCGTTTTACCATTCCCTTTGCGTGTTATTCCCTGTGGCGTTTTTATAAAGCAGCCAGCCTGAAAAAGTTAGTTGCGGTGCTCTTCTGGACCGTCTGGCAGTTCTATCTTTCGATCTATATGGGCTTTTTTCTCATGATCTTGATCTTTACAATGACGGTTATCCTGGCTGTCATCTCATTTCGGTCTCAACCATTTCATGTGTTGATCACTGATTGGCAGAAAAAGGCAACCGGCTTGTGGTCCTCTTTGTCGATTGCTGAAAGGATCAAGTTCGCCGCTTCGATCGTGCTCTTGAGCATAATGTTCGCAGCATTAATGGGGCCGTATTATTATATATCCCGGCATTATGGGTTTGAGCGGAATTGGGCCGAAGTCGGCGTTTTTTTTCCCAGACCGGCAAGCTATCTCCTGGCGGATCATTCGCAATGGTGGTCTTTCACCGGAAATCTGGTCGGCCATCTTGTGCCGAGTATTCCCAGGCATACCGAGCATCAGCTCTTTATCGGATTACCTGTATTGGTTCTGATAACGGCCGGTATGATTCTTCGCTTTTCGTCAAAAAATTCGCACCTGGCCCGCGTCAATTTGATGACGGTGTTAATACTCGTTATTATAACTTTAAACATCGACGGATATTCATTGTATCGAATTCTATCGGATTTACCCGGGATCGATAGTATTCGTGCTGTGGGGCGCATCGAACTGGCTTTGACCTGGCCAATCGCTGTATATATAGCCTGGGTAATGAATTCCCTGGAGGCGCATTTCAATCGGACAGCTTTGGCGCGTTTTTTTGTTTTTTTAGTGTTGATCGTGTTGATCATGGAATCGGTTTTTTATCAACATGTTACTTATTCCAAAAAAGATGCTGAAGCGCGCCTGGATCAACTCCGACGGCAAATTTCAGTCGGTACGATCACTCAACCGGTTTTATTTGTGGCTGCAAACAACGAGGATTCAGCCTGGATGGCCGAGCTGGATGCCATGTTGCTGGCCCAGCAGTTCGGCTGGCCCACATTAAACGGTTATTCCGGATATGCGCCTCCGGGCTATGGGTCGGCCAAAGCCTGCAGGAGGCTGCCACGCAGGATCCAAACATACATGGAAGTTTCAGGAATTACCGACGAATCGTTTTATTTTGATCTGATGAATCGCGTTGTTCTGGCAGGTTTTGACGACTGTAATCCAAAGTGGTGGGTGAAAATGCCGTGAGCGCGCAGGCTCGCGAAATGTTCTGCCCACTTAAATCTAAAATAACAGCGCGTTAAATTATCTCGCGTATCTTTAAAGTCTTCAAATTCACAATAAGGACCATTGGTTCGCTGTAACGGGGAAATCGAACGTATAATGAATCCAGCAATGATCCGACCTTAATGGCTTCAAGACTGCACCAGGGCCAGAGGGTTATTAACAGTGAATGGTACCGGATAAGACGAACCAGATCGACGGAGTGAGCATGACAAAAACAATTCGAATTCCTGTCGGCCTCGTTCGATGAAGCGTTTATTCAAGTACCAAGCAACGATTCTGGCGCTGCTGGTCTCCCTTCTGGGTTGCAGCCTGCCCGCAGCCACATCCACAACCATATTCTATGTAAGTACTTTCGGGAATGACGGCAATAACTGTCGTTCAGTGCGCGCAGCCTGCCGCACGGTTCAAGCCGCAGTCGAGAAAGCTGCCTCCGGAGACACCATCCGTATCGGCGTCGGGACTTACTTCGAACCTGCCAATCAGATCCTCTTGGATAAAGATCTGGTCGTGCGCGGGGAAGGCCGGGATGTGACCTTCCTGACTGCCGCCGGTGTCGCGCTTTCTGTTTCGATTGTGGATGTCCAGGCTGCCGAGGTTCGTATCCAGGACCTGACGATCGGCGGAGTCCGTTATCCATCCAATCCTGCCATTTACATCCAGGGTGTTTCCAACGTCGTCCTTGAACGCGTGACCGTACAGAATAATGTAGCTGCAGGCGTGTCGTTACAGGATGGGACGCTGACGGTAATCGATTGTCTCTTTCAAATGAACGCCAGAGGCCTGGAGAATTATGGCGGCGTTTTACAGATCAGGGATTCAACCTTTCGTTTTAATAGCGAAACCGCTCTTTACAACAGCGGATTGGCGGCAATTACCAACAGCATATTTACACAAAATTCGGATGCTTACTTCGCCATCCAAAATGATAATTCGTCCGGTGTATCGGGGGGTTCCTCCAGTATCGGTATTCTGACTGTTACCGACAGTAGCTTTTCAGATAACGGCGGTGGCGGCCTCTCAAATCTGGCTGGTCGCGTTACTGTCACGAACACTTCCTTCATCAATAATGGTATTGGCTTATTCAATCAGGATGGGGTTTTGACCGTTCTAAACAGTGTGGTCATGGAAAATAGAATTGGAATTGATAGTCGTGACAGCCACTCGCGTCCGGAAGCCATCGCGCTCATAGACTTGACGCAAACCGCGCTGGTCAATAATCAAACCGATGGTTTACATTTGGACTATGGCGTGGGGCGCCTGACCAATGTCACTGTCAGTGGGAATGCAATTGGTCTCAGAATTGATAATAGCGGAAACTTAACCCTGACCTACAGCACCATTGCAGCCAATGCAGAGGCAGAACTCCGCCTGGGTGGTGCCGGCGCGCTGGCTATTCTCCAAAATTCGATCATTGATGGTGATTGTACCGTCGCAATGGAGCAAATCTTGTTGGACGACGCCAGTGCGCGTTTTGCCTGTAATGCGACCCTGCCCAGCGACTCTCTGCGCCTTGGCCCTCTGGCCCTCGCGGCCGGGACATTTCTCCACCCCCTGCAGGATGGTAGTGCGGCGATCGACGCGGCAACCGGCGCCTGCCCCGCCGTGGATCAGCGCGCGTACGGGCGTCCCTATGATGGAAATGGGGATGGTGCCCCTGCCTGCGATGTGGGCGCCTATGAGTTTGGCGCGGGCCTTCACCTTGAAGCCGCCACACCGGGTACGATCATTATCCTTCCGACTGATACCGCAATTCCCGGGGTATTCACGTTGACCCCCATCCAGAATGCCAACTGCCGCGCGGGTCCAGGCGTGGTGTATCCGGCCGTGAATTCGGTATTGGCTGGCCAGCTCGTCACGGTTCTCGGGAAGAATGAGGATGGTACATGGTGGTACAGCCAATTGGCGAACGATAAATGCTGGATCTCGAATGTTGCAGGCACACCATCCGGTGACTTGAGTTTACTGCCGATCATCGTATCGCCGCCAACACCCGTGCCAACGGAGACAGAAGTTGTTGCGGATCCGGATGATGATGGAGACGGGTATCCGTTCAGCAAGGACTGTAACGATAAAGATCCAACGATCAACCCCGGCGAGGTTGAGATAAAGGACGACCTGATCGATAGCAATTGCAACGGCGACGACAACACATAAGTAAAGAGTAGTCAAAAGCCAGCCCATCACAATGGGCTGGCTTTTTAGCTGGGAAGTGGAAATCTGCCAGGCGTTCCCAATGATTACAGGCATCCAAAGTGGGTTTTATCACTTATCGAGCCTCTCAACAGGACATATGGGCATTGATATACTCAGCCCGGGGCATATAATGAAGAGGAGGTTATCTTATCCTACCTCCGAACGATCATCCCGTAGTTATTTTGAACATTGGAGCAAGCATGAAGAAGCAAGTTCAACTTGGATATATGTTGGTGATCTGTCTGTTCTTGAGCGCATGTGCGCTGCCGGCCTCCACGCGGCCGGGGCTTTCGGTCCGCCTGGTCTATCCGAGATCTGGCCTGGTGGATTTTTTGCCCGGCGCGGATATACACCTCTTCGGTGAGGCAACTGCGCCGGAGGGGAATGTGACTCGAATGCTCTTCTATGCAAATGGCCTGGTGGTCGGTGAGGACAGCAGCCCGCTTAACCAGGGCTTATACACGACCGCGATTGCGCGCTGGTTCCCGACCGCACCCGGAGAATATCTGGTGCAGGTCGAAGCCTTCCGCACTGACGGGTCCGTGTTCTCAGCCGCCACGCGTATCTGCGTGATAGCTGCGTCAGCTCTGGACCCTTTAGACGGCTATTATTTTTATCAGGGATACGGTTATACGGGTCCATGTGAGCTTCCACCTCCCAACCCGGAAGCACCTCCGGGCTTGGAGGTGAGCATGGCCGCCCGCGCCATCCCGGCCAGCCTGGCCTATAACTTCGATTGCCCAGCCGCCGTTTCCAGCCCAACGATCGCGTTCGAAGCCACCGTGGATGATCCATCCGATCGGGTCGTGCTCGTATCGGTTGAGTACCAGGTGGAGGGCCGCTCGGCCTCAGCCTTCACCGCGGATACGCTCGCACTCAACTGGATCTCCAGCCTGGCTACCGGAGAAAAAATTTTTACAGGCACGTCCGAAGATCTTACAGGCCTGCTGTCTGATGAGCTTGCGGCGGATGGTGGATTGTTGAACTGGACGGCGCGGGCGATCGGGCGCACCGGGGAGCTGCTGGCGGAGGCTGGGCTTTACGATATTCTGGCCTCGCCCTGCGCTGCGCCGGTGGTCGGCATACCGATGCCGATCGAGATCGAATCGACTGCAACATTGACTCCTTTCCCGACCGAAACATCGACACCCACACTCATCCCGGTGGTACCGACCAAGAAGTCCGGTGGCGGTGGAGGCAGTAGTTGCGCCGATCACGGCAACAAGGATGCGTGTGTAGCAGCTGGCTGCAATTGGGACCCGGCGAAAATGACCTGCAGTTGAATCGGTGATCAATAATAAAACGGCAATCCTATTCTAAAGTGGGCTGTCATCCAAGCTGAGCTGCTGGATAAAGAGGACAAATGAAAAGTACATTTCAAGTTTCCATCGGAATTCTGGTTGTCACCGGTCTCCTGTTGAGCGCCTGCGCCCTGCCGGCTTCCACGCGGCCGGGTCTTGAACTCAATCTGATTTACCCCAGGTCAGGCCAGGTGGTGGGATTGCCGGCCGCCGATGTCTTCGTCTACGCTGAGGCATTCGCGCCGGATGGAGGGATTAATCGCATTATCTTCTACGCGGATGGATTGGTGATCGGCGAGGATACCAGTCCAGTTAATCAAGGTCAGTTTTCTTTGGGCACGATGCACTGGTTCCCCACCGATCCCGGCGAATACCTGGTCCAGGCCGAAGCCTTCCGCAGTGATGGTTCCGTGTTCTCAGACGCAGCTCGGATATGCGTGCTGCCTGTCGCCGGCCCGGATCCTGCGCCTTACTATTTCGGATATGGCTATACGGGTCCGTGTGAACTTCCGGCAGCAAATCCGGAGGCCCCTGAAGGCATGGCGGTATCCATGGTTGCTCATGCCATTCCTGCCAGCCTGGCGTATGACTTCGAATGCCCGGGTGGGTTTGTTACTGCAACGATCGCATTCGAAGCCGTAGTGGATGATCCATCCGATCGCGTGGTGTTTGTAGCGGTTGAATATTCAATACCGGACCGCGGGGCGGCGGGTTCCGTCGCTGCAGATTCAGTCGGACTCAACTGGACTTCCAGTTCTGCGACCGGAGAAAAAATCTTTACGGGCACCACGGTCGACTTCACCCAATCCCTGCGCGATCAGTTCGCGGGAGAAGGTGGCCTGGTGACTTGGACCGCTCGTGCGATAGACCGGGTCGGGAATGTAGTGGCCCAGGATGGCCCCAACGATATCCCGGCCACGCCTTGCATTGCGGCCGTGATCGGCATCCCGATGCCTGTCGTACTAGAGTCAACTGCAACAATAACACCTTTTCCCACCGAGACAGCCACGCCCACGCTGGTTCCGGTGGTCCCAACCAAGAAGTCCGGCGGTGGCGGTGGTGGTGGAGGGGGTTGTGGATCCCACGGCGATAAAGATAGTTGCAGCGCGGCAGGCTGCACGTGGGATGTAGACAAAAAGAGTTGTAGTTAGAGCGGAGATCGAACTTATTATCGGATCCTTACATGCGCGGGAACCGTACCTTATTTTGAATTGCTGGTATTGGAGGACATATGAAGAAATCATTTCAAGTAGCCATCGGGATTATGGTCGTTACCAGTTTACTTTTAAGCGCCTGCGCGTTGCCGGCCTCCACTCGACCTGGGCTGACTGTCAATTTACTCACGCCCAGGTCAGGAATGATATTACCTCTTGGACACCACATCGAAATAATCGCTCAGGCAGTGGCTCCAGCCGGTGGAATTACCCATATGACCTTTTATGTGAATGGTTTGGTGGTGGGCGAGGACTCAACCATCGAGACCCAGGAGGTCGTGGACACCCCGAGCATTTATTTCCAGGGCCAATATGACTGGACTCCCACGCTCGCCGGCGAGTACCTGGTCCAGGTGGAGGCCTTCCGCAGCGATGGATCTGCATTCACGGCAGCAAATCGCGTGTGCGTGCTGGAAGGGCTTGACCCGGGAAATGCGGTGCGCTTCCTCTTAATGTACGGTTATACCGGTCCGTGTGAGATTCTGCCGCCCAATCCGGCTGCGCCTCCCGGTCTGGCTGTTGGTCTGTCGGCGAACGCCATCCCGGCCAGCCTGGCCTATAATTGGATGTGCCCGGCTTCAGTGGCTGCCGCAACGATCGCGTTCGAAGCCACGGTAGACGATCCGTCCGATCGGGTGGTATTTGTTTCCGCTGAATTTACGGGGGATTCCACCGGTACGGCAGCAGGGGATGAGGTGATGCTGAATTGGACGGCCAGTATACCTACCGGGGAGAAAATTTTTACAGGGTCGACGGGTGATATAACCTCAGTGTTACAGGAGTTCGAAGGCGATGGCGGCATACTGACATGGTGGGTGAATGCTTACGGACGCAGCGGGGAGGTTCTGGCGATGGATGGTCCACACGACATTCTTGCTGCGCCCTGCACCGCGCCCGTGATCGGCGCACCGATGCCGATCGTGATCGAGTCGACTGCCACATTGACTCCCTTTCCCACCGAGACATCCACGCCCACGCTGGTTCCCGTGGTCCCAACTAAGCCGAAACCAGGCGGCGGTGGGGGTGGAGGAAATAGTTGTAGCGGGCTCGACGAACCCAAATGCAACGCAACGGCCGGCTGTAGCTGGGATAAAGACAAGAAGAGTTGTAGTTAGCGTGGACGCAAATATCAAATATATAGAATCAGCGCTCATCATTTGACGAGCGCTGATTTTTCGATCGAGTAAAAACGGTTCAGACGACCGCCGTTTCCACTGAAAGAACGGGCGGCAGGAAATCCGCCAGCAACTCCCAGTGATCGCCGGCATCCGGGCTGAAAAAGACCTGGCCCGAGGAGGTGCCCACGTAAATTCCTGCATCCTCCAGAGTATCTGTTGCCATGGCCTCGCGCAAGGCGACCAGGTTCGAGCGCTCCGGAAGGCCATCGGTGAGACGTTGCCATGCGCCACCACCGTCGCGGCTGCGCCAGACGGAGAATTTGCCGTTCACACTGACGCGAAATTCGTCGCTTTCTTCGAGCGCGACGTACACCGTCTGCGGCTCGTGCGGATGGACCGCGATCGGGAACCCAAAGCGGCTGGGTAGTTTACCGTCGCCGATATCGATCCAGTCCTCGGCGGCGTTATCGCTGCGATATACGCCGCAGTGGTTCTGCTGGTACAACACCTGCGGATTACCCGGGTGCATGACCATCTTATGAACGCATTGTCCGAATTCCGGGAATTTATCAGGCATGAAATCGGCCCGCACGTTTTTATTCAAAGGTTTCCAGGTGGCGCCGCCGTCGTCGGTGCGATAACAGCCCGCGGCCGAGACTGCTACATACATGCGCTGGGGATTTGTCGGATCGAGCAGGATGGTATGCAGAGCTAACCCGCCCGCGCCCGGGGCCCACTGCCCGCGTTGGGGATGATCATAAAGACCCTCGTTTATTTCCCAGCTTTCTCCCCGATCCGTGGAGCGAAACAGGGACGCAGGCTGAACACCGGCGTAGAGAACGTTAGGTTCCTCGGCGCGGCCCGGCGCGATGTGCCAGGTTCGGATCACTTTCTCCGGCACATCTTTTAACTTCTCCGCCTCCCAGCCCACCTGGCTGGCCTCGTCCACGCTGCCGATCGGCCGGCCGGACTGAGATGCGCGCGTGAGCTCGGGGACCTGCCTGGCTTGCGTCCAGGTTTTGCCCATGTCGTCGGAGTAATGCGTGGTGGGACCATATACCGGATGATTGGCTGACGCGTGCAGGCGCCCGTCGCGCGGGTCCAGATTCATATGCATCACTTCCCAGCTCTTGAACATCAGATCACTGGCGTCCCACTTCTTGCGCTTGGCATCGCTGGTGAAAATGTAAGCACCTTTGTGCGTGCCGACAAATACTTTTACTTGAGGGGCTTTGGCCATTGGGTACTCCTTAATTTATGGTAATTTTAGTCGATAGGCATTCAGCTGTCAGCGTTCAGCTTTTGGTGCGAATGGTTCTGAGCAGGGAGGCTAACATCCGTTTCACCTCTTCGACATCCCGATGCATTATTTCATATTTCTCCCTGGATACAAATCCAAGATCGTGAGTCAGGATGAGTTGATACTCCGTTTCACTCGCGGATCCCATGGCGATTTGCAGAAATCGGGCAAAATCCGGATCTGTGAACCGACCACAGCCTTCCGCAATATTTGTGGGTATGGACATGCTGGAACGGCGGATTTGAGACGTCAAACCATATAGCTCTTCCTTCGGAAAACCAGCCGACGCTTTGTAAATATCCAAAGCCAATCGATGTGCCCTCTCCCAAACCTTAAGTTGTCGAAAATCCTTCACCTTTTCCTCCCTGTGTACATAGATTAGAGACGATCTGCTATAACTTAATAACTGGTGACTAACTGCTGAAAGTTAATTGCTGACACCTGATCGCTGACTGCTGACTGCTGATCCCCCACATTCTCTCACAAAATCTAAAAGTCTTGTAATTCACAAGCAGGTCGTATTGGCGATGGTGTTTCCGGAAATTATGTGTACAATGAATCCAACATTCCTGTTCCTTGCATTAATCGTTAGACTTGATAAGTCCATTGCAAGGTGGGTATCGAGATTTCAGTTTAGCTCATAACACCATGTAATTTTGTGTTTTTGTGGTGGGATCATTTTTATCGGGGCGGATCTTCATGCTCTGAGAAAGTAGGCTCCGAATGAAAAAATCCAGTTTTTGGTTATCCTGCGGCTTGCTTATTGCGCTGGGATTGGTTTTGGCTGCCTGTGCCCCGCAGACTGTGCTGCCAACGGAAGCGCCAGCTCAACCCGCCCGCCCGGACGAAGGTACGCTGATGGACTGGTGGGATGGCAACACTCTGGCATATTACGCGTGTATCGCACCGGGAGCGGCGCCTGGTTCGCCGGAGACCATTTTTATGTGGGTCTATCGATCCGAAGTGACCAATTATCAATACTCATTGTGCGTGGAAGCCGGCGATTGCCAGCCTGCGACGGGGGAATTGGCCGATATTAACAACCCTGATCTGGCCAATTCGCCGGCGCAGATTATCGGCCCGGACGACCAGCAGGAATATTGCAATTGGGCAGGCGGACATTTGCCCAGCGAAGAAGAAGCCGCACATATCGAGGCCCAAACTGCCGACGGTGCATCTCCAAATTCAATTTTGATAGGTCTGGTTTCTCCACGCACCGAGCATGGCATTATTTGCATCGTGGATGCGCCGACCCCGATGGCGCGCGCCTGCCAGACCAGCGCATTTTACGTGAACGGGCCTCCGGCGGACATAGATCATACGGTCACACCAGCCGGCGAGTTCTGCCAGAATGGCAAGGGCTATGTCACTCTTGATATTAATATGTCTGCCGGCTCAACCATTCAATCGGTAACTGGAGACTGCGAAGTAGTGGGTGATAATAGGGTGCTGTGTTCAGGCGCGCCCGGTTCGAGTATAAACGGCCAGGCTTTCATACATGACAAAGACTTGCTTGGCGCCGGAGGGTTGCAGTGTTCTCCCAGTTATGAATCCAGCGCAGATTCGCCAGCCACATGCACGATCATCGGGCCGGAGATCAGCCGCCGGGATGAATCGGCGGGCCAGGTCAGCCTGGTTGCATATCAACCGAATGTCAGGCTGCAGGATTGCCCAAGCGGACAATATCATAATCTGCAGAGGAATAGATGTGAAGCCATACCCACCTGTCCAGGCGGTATGTACTTTAACCGGAATACTGAATCTTGTGAGTGTCAATACAATCAATATTTAAATAGGTTTAATGGTGTATGTGAGGACATACCCACCTGTCCGGCCGGCCAGCTGTTCGATCGGGTCCGGGCTGTTTGTTATATTCCAACGCCTACACCACCAGTCTGTGCCCGCGGAACTCGTTGGAATGTACGCACGCTGACTTGCGACCCTATTTGTGCGGACGGCGGCACTTGGGATCCGGTCACGAGTAACTGCTATTATTACGCTCCCCTCCCTGGCTGTCCGCCTGGGACCGTTCCTGATCCATACACTGGGATGTGCGCTGCCCCTTCCGAACTCCACCACAGGTGCCTGGAAGGTTTCCATCTGGATGAGGTGGCTTACTGCTGCCAGACCGACCTGCCCAGCGGCCGTTTTGTGGGTTGCCCGCTTGGGCAAGCGATCGATCCTTCAACCGGCGCCTGCGATCTCGAAAATACCTGGGTGGCGGGCATCAGGGTGCTCCATACTGTGGAGTTTAGTTACAACTTGCCCAGCTGCGCAGAGGGTGACAGCGGCGGCGGGAACGCTTGCGGGAGCTTCAAAGATAAAACAAGCTGCACCGACGTCCCCGGCTGCAACTGGGACTCCGGAACAAATACTTGTTATTAGATACTTTCGCCTGGTGAAGCAATCAGCCCTCGTTTCGAAACGAGGGCTGATTTTTTGCTGGTTTAGTTCAGAAGATCTGATTCAGTAGGTGTAAAACCGTCGCCCGCTTTTCTTCCCTAAATATCCAGCATCCACCATCTTCCTGAGCAGTGGAGCAGGGCGGTATTTGTCTTGGCCCAACTCTCTTTGCAAGACATTCATTACAAATAATACAACATCCAACTCGATCTCTCGAATTAGACGAAAGCAGGTTATGTTTAAACTAAAATTCAGACCTGGAAAATCTCTCTGGTTCCCTGGCCCAGCCCTCCAGTGCATGGAAAACACCCTGCGAGGTGTTCTTTAACTCATCTGCTGCACTTGCGAATTGAAATCACAAATATTGACTGTATCAAATATCACGAATAGGATAAATGGGTGTTGTATTGTTGATCAATAAACCCTATACTCACATCAATTGACAACCGTCTTAATAGAAAGAGTGGTCGCTATGAAGGTCCGTGCTCGTCAGTTTTCACTTTGTTTGTTTTTAGTTCTGGCTATTTTGCTTTCTTCCTGTAATATGCCGGGCGGCCAACCGACCCAGGTTCCAACGGAAGCGCCAATTCAAACGGCCGGCCCGGCCGAGGGCGCGACAATGCTGTGGGTGGATGGCAGCACACTGGTGGCCATAGAATTGCCTGCGCAAGCATCCAGCGGCGGGCGGGATGTGCTGGCGTCGTTTGCTCAACCTGAAATTAAACTCGTTCCGGCCGTAAAGTGGTTCTACAAGACAGAAGTCACGAACTACATGTATTCGTTATGCGTCCAGGGCGGGAATTGCATGGGTGAACCAGATAATGCGCACTTCGATGAAAAACTGAGCGACCCGGAGTGGGCGGACATGCCTGTGATGATCGACGATCCCAACGCTATGGAAGCCTATTGCTCATGGGCCGGAGGCCGCCTGCCAACCGGGGCCGAAACCGAAAAGTTCAACAGCTTTGTTCCGGCAGTTCAGAGTGAGATGGGCTTCCGCTGTGTGGTGGACATGCCGCACGCCATGACACCCATGTGCGAAACCAGCGCGTTTTATGATCCGATGTCTCAGACCCCACCGAACCCCGATCAAAAGTTCACCCAAATCGGACAGTTCTGCCAGGGCGGACAGGGCTATGTGACCGGCAAGCTCGAGGATGATCCGGAAGGCGCGTTTGTGCCGGCCGTGCAGCTCGGTGTCAAGAACCTTGGGGAGGGAACCTGTCAAATCTTCGAAGACGATAAGCTGGTGTGCTACGGCATGCCTGGCTCGAAGGCCGAGGCGATTCTCTTCGACACAGACATGATGCCAGCGGATGTCAAGCTGATGTGCCAGGCTGGCTTTGAGATGAACTCTGAGATGCCCGCACAATGCGACTACATGATGGATGGGCTGCAGAAGGGGTGCCCATCGGACCCCAGCCTGAACCAGTTGGAGGGGGGTGGGTACTACTGCATGCCGCAGCAAACCGGACAGGGAAAAACCGCGGCGCCGGCACTAGCCACGTTTCAGGGCGCGCTCCAGCCCTGTTCGCCAGGCATGTATTTCGATATGGACCTGAATGCCTGCGTCAGTCTCGGGCCGTTCAGCGAAGGCTGCCTGGGGGGCTACGAGATGGATTCGGCGCAGGGCTGCTGTATGGCGATGAAACCGGAGGCGGCCTATCCCGGCTGACCGATGGGTCAGGCCTACGAGCCTGAATCCGCCATGTGCGATTCGGATAACATCTATATTCCTGGCGGCGTACTACACAGCGTTGAAGTCAGCCTGCAATTGCCCGAATGCGGCGGCGGCGACAGTGGCGGGCCATGTCCTTCCGGGCAGGACCTTTTCTGTCCTCCACTCGGTGGCCCTTGCAGGTGTCGCTAGTGCCTGGATGTCAGATGCGCAAAAGTCCCCATCCCAAGATGGGGACTTTTTGTTCTGGCGACCCGACCAATCTATACCATTTAGTAATTGTAAAACCCACGCCCGCTTTTCTTTCCCAAGTATCCCGCGTCCACCATCTTCCTGAGCAGCGGGGCAGGGCGGTATTTGTCCTCGCCCAGATCGCGTTGCAGCACTTCCATCACGAATAATACAACATCCAGCCCGATCAGGTCCGCCAGCGTGAGCGGGCCCATCGGATGATTCATGCCCAGCTTCATGACCGTATCGATCGCTTCGGCCGTACCCACACCTTCCTGCAACGCGAATATGGCTTCGTTGATCATCGGGCACAGGATGCGGTTGGAGATAAAGCCCGGGGAGTCGTTGGCCTGCACCGGTTGTTTACCCATTTGTTTGCATACGTCCAGTATTGTGTCCGTGGTCTCATCCGACGTAGCCAGCCCGCGGATCACCTCCACCAGTTTCATCAACGGCACCGGGTTCATGAAGTGCATGCCGATCACTTTATCCGGTCGCTTTGTAGATGCCGCGATCTTGGTGATCGAGATCGAAGAGGTATTCGACGCCAGGATCACGCCTTTACGCGCGGCCGCGTCGATGTCCTTGAAGATCTTGAATTTGAGCTCGGGGTTTTCTGTGGCGGCCTCGATGATCAGGTCTGCTTTCTGCGCGCTATCCAGATTGCTCACAAAATTGATCTTGTCCGCGCCTGCCTTCTGCTCAGGCGTCAGTGTCCCCTTCTCGAGCAGTTTGGCGGTGGACTTATCGATGGCGGCCTTGGCTTTGTCGAGCGCGGCAGGCTGAACGTCGAAACAGGAGACGGTATAGCCGGAGGTCGCGGCCACTTGCGCGATGCCATTGCCCATCGTTCCCGCGCCGATGACAAGTATATGTTTGATAGGCATTCAGCCTCCAGAGTTAAAGTCTAATGGTCAGATAGTTTCGTAGTCTAATAGTCTAACTGAACGACAGGGTACTGCACAACTATCAGACTATGAGACTATCACACTATCAGACTATTTACCTTTTTTCCTCTTCCACGCCTCAATGCTTCCCTGCAACTGCTCGATGTGGTCCGGGATATGCCGCGCGTAAATGTTCAGCCATCTCTCGAACGTGTATGGCTCGGAAATTTCGGGATGCGTCACCGAATGTTCGAACACTTCATCCGGCAATGTCTTGAGCAGGTTAAAGGTGGATTGACGCGCCAGTCGGATGATCTGCAATGAGTCGTCCGCGTTCTGTTTTTGATAATCCAGCGCGCCGGCCCACTTCGCTTCTTCATAACCCATCAGCATGCTGCCCGGCTCGACGATCAATTTGCGGACGCGCAGCGCGGCCATCGATTCGCTGTCGCCCATGTGGACGATGATCTCGTGTACCGACCAATCCTCGGGGGACGGTTTGTAATCCCACGCCTCGCGCGGGACCTCGGCCAGCGCGGCTTCCAACAGGCCGAATCCACGCCCGTACTGTTCGATCTTGTCGTTGCGTTCCTGTTTATTCATTGTTCTCCTCGTTCGTTAAACACAAAGGGCACAAAGTTCACAAAGGTTTTTTCAAAGTCCACCACTATTCGACCAGCGACTATCCGCCTAACGACTACCTGACCAGCGTCTATCCGACCAACGACTATCCGACCAGCGACTATCCGATTTCAATTGCCATGGCCACGGCCTCACCGCCGCCGAGACACAAACTGGCGAGGCCGCGTTTCAAACCGCGGTCTTTCAGCGCGTAGATCAATGTAGTCAACACACGCGCGCCGCTGGCGCCGAGTGGGTGACCGAGCGCGATAGCCCCGCCATGAACATTGACCCTGGCCCAGTCCCACCCTTGATCGGCCAGGGCATAGCCATCCGCCAAGACCTGCGCAGCGAAAGCTTCGTTCAGCTCGATCAGATCCACGTCGGATAATTTCCAATTTATTTTCTTCAGCAATTTGGGAATCGCCAATGCAGGTGCCGAGAATAAGCGCTTCGGCGGCACTGCAGCCTGCGTGTAGCCAATAATTCGCGCCAAGGGCTTGAGATTATTTTTTTCAGCATGCGCGCGCGAGGCGATCACCAGCGCGGCCGCGCCGTCGTTCATGCTGGAGGCGTTGCCGGCAGTCACTTTGCCGCCTTCCTTAAAGGAGGGCTTGAGCTTCGCCAAACCTTCCAGCGACGTGTCCTTGCGCGGACCTTCGTCCGTATCAAAGATCGTTTTCTCGCCTTTTTTATTTTGGGTTTCGACCGGGATGATCTCGGCTTTAAACTTTCCTGCCTCGCTGGCCGCCAGCGCTTTTTGATGGCTTTCGAGCGCGAAACGGTCCATGGCTTCGCGCGTCACCTCATATTCTTCGCCGATAAACTCGGCCGCGTTCCCCATTCCCCAGTTTTCGAACGGGTCCCACAGTCCATCGTGGAGCAGCGCGTCGGTGAGCTGCGCGTCGCCGAATTTCAATTCACCGGTACGGGCATGGAACAGATAAGGAGCGCGGCTCATGGATTCAAATCCACCGGCCACGAACAGGTCCGCATCCCCGGCTCGCACCGCCTGCGCGGCCAGCATGGCCGCCTTCAAGCCCGAACCGCAAACTTTGTTGACCGTGGTCGCGCCGACCTCCGCTGGAATGCCGCCAAAAATTCCGGCTTGCCGTGCCGGTGCCTGTCCCTCGCCGGCTTGCACCACGTTACCCAGGATCACTTCTTCGATCTCCTGTGGGTTGATGCGCGCCCGTTCCACCGCGGCACGCACCGCTACGGCGCCTAATTGCACCGCCGGGACGCTGCTCAACGCGCCTTGGAATTTTCCGATGGGCGTGCGGACCGCCGAGAGGATGACGGCTTCGGTTTCTTTGCGCATCGAAACTCCTAAACTTGAAGAACGAGGATAATTATAGCCGCGAACAAAAACTTCCTACTTCATCTGGAACTGAATGAGTTCAGAATACGGCCCGGCCGTGCCTTGATTGTCTATGGCGCGCACGTGCCACTTGTATCGTTCACCGCAAATGATGACGATTTCAAACTCGGTATTGGTTGTGGTACCAGTCCTCCAACCATCAGGGCCTAGTAATTCCCATTCATACAGCGCGATCCCTTCCGGATGTTCGACAGGCTGCCACCGCAGGAATTCGTGTGGCAGTTGCGGGTCGCAATCGATGTCGTCCAATGGCCTCATCGGGACCGGCGCAAGCGGAACCAGGGGCGGCGCGGCGACCACCTCCACGTTGGTGAGATCGCCGCTAACAGTGACTACGCTGTCCGCGATCCAGCAGGTGCCGCCTTCGTATGCGGCCGCGATGACCCACCAAGTCGAATCTTCGTTTCGACCCGAGATCGGTGACGAGTCACCGGCCAGCAACTCTCCGGAGGGGGCATGGTATTGGCTCGGCCCGAGACGGCAGAAGGCGTTTTTATTCGCCGTGGCAATCGGAGGGCTAGGTGTGGGCGACAACGTGAAAGTGGGGGTGATCGTCCTAACGAGCGGCGCGGGAGTGGCGGAGTCGGTTGGGGTCGCGCCGGTTTGAACCGTAGCGGAGCCAGGCTCCGCGGCCGCATCGGAGCTGTTCGTCGTCTTCCGGCCCAATATTGCGACGGCAGCGAATAGACCCAGCAGAATTGCGGCGATTGCTAAACCAGATCCGATGAGTTTGCGATCCATGGATTTTCTTTGTATACAACTAAGAAATTATTCTGTCCCGGGAGTCCGGAGGAAACTGATCGCTTGTCGAGATCTGGCAATGGACGCCCGAGAGGAAGACCACTTCGTTCTGTTTGGGTATTGCGCCTTCTTATCAGGTGTGGGAACGGGGTAATTATAGCATTCGGTCAATTTTGGGGAATGAAAAAAATAACCAGACGGCGTAAGCGCTGTCCGGTGTTGTAGGGGCGACCCATTGGGTCGCCCCTACACGATATACATGCCAGGTCTTGTTAACAATTATTGGATCTCAAAATCCATATAATCCGAATAAGGCCCGACGGTTCCGTTGTTATCCACCGCGCGTACGCGCCACTGATAAGACGCGCTGCAGGAGACAAAATATTCGACCTCGGTCTCGACAGTGGTTCCGGTATCTGTGCCTCCGCTGCCATTGACCTCCCATTCATAGCGTGCGATCCCGGCCGGATGGTCTGCCGCGTTCCACGTCAGGAAGACGGTAGAGGTGCAGGATTGTGAACCTGACGGAGAGATCAAGGTGGGCGCGGGAGGAGGCGGGAACGGGGGCGCGTCTACGACCGGCACGCCGTTGGTATCTCCGCTGATCGTTACCACGCTTTCCGCGATCCAGCACGTCCCGCCGTCATATGCAGCTTGGACCACCCACCAGGTGGAGTCGGTATTGCGACCCACGATGGGTGAAGATTGACCGGTGAGCAATTGGCCGGTGATCGGATAGAGCTGTCCCGGCCCGAAGCGGCAGTTGGCATCCTGGTTCGCAGTGGCGATCGGAGGGCCGAGGGTGGGAGTTGACGTCGGCGTGGGCGCTTCGGGTGTGACGGTCGGCGTGGGGGTCGCGGGATCGGCGTCAGCCGCGCCGACCTGAATCGTAACAGTACCCGATTCGAAGGACGCGCCGGAAGCGGTCGTCATGCGAGTTTGGATCGTATATGTGCCGGGTTCAGACGGGAGCCACGGTTGTAGCATGCTCCCATTTTGCAAGGACAGCTCCGGCCGATCGATGCGGACGGGTTGCCCATTGATCAATACGGTTACTTCCGCCGCGCCGTCCGCCGCGTGGACCAGGGAGCGGATCTCAACCAGATCCCCGACCTGATACTGCGCGCCGTCGATCGGTTCGATCACCGACAAGGACGTGCCGGCAGCGCCGCCCGCGGGCAGGTTGCATCCCACCAACGATACGACCAGGGTTAGGACCAATAGCAATTTGTAGGAAAAGTTGAGGTTCATATTGTTTCGCCTCACGGAGCTTGCACGATAACGTTCCAGGGCGCGTCGCAATCCGGAGTGAGCACGCTCAACGGCGATGCACCGAAGGTGTGACCCTCGGCGTCGAACGCAACCATCCGGTAGAGAGTTTCATGAATACAGATCCGCCTGAATTCACCGTTGACGAGCTGGAGCTCCTGGACGAAAGGATTCAGATCATAGTAGAGCGTGTCATTCCTGCCCACCGGAAAATATTGTTGATCGAGCGCGCCCACCACGCGTTCGACCGCGATGCTTGCCGCCGGAGCGTAATATCCGCCGGGCTGCGGCGACTCATACGGCTGCCATTCGACGATCACGCAGCGCGGCGCGCCGTTGGGACAGTTGTTGCTGAGCGTGATGCGGTCTATCTCCGGCGGCGGTGGGGGGGCGGGCGGCGTCGTGGCGTTGAAGCTCGGTCCGCCGGCAAGCTCCTGGCCATCCGCAACGAGCGCCAATCGATACACATACGTGTAGTTGCCGAAGTTCACAGACGTATCGTCGTCGGAATAATCGAGTCCGTTTTGGCGGATGGCATCGGTGATCGGGATGACCTTCTTCACCTGCCAGTTGGCGCGGCACGGCGCGGCCTGACAGCGATCTTCGCCCTGCTTGACGCGCAGGATTTCCAACGATACGTGGTCGCCTTGCGGCCAGGCAAAGCCGGCGGGCAGTTGCATTTGCAGACGGACACGCACGTTGGATTCGTTCAACCAGTAAGGCGTGAGCTGAAGTGGTATGGAACCAAGATCTTGCGCGGCGCATGGGAGTGCGGGGCTGAGCACCTCGGCGCGCAACAGCCAGCCTGGTGATACCAATCCCAGGTCCGCGTCCGCGACAATCGCC
>CAYUUJ010000001.1:0-23358 GCA_964447845.1 uncultured Anaerolineaceae bacterium | reverse complement strand
AAAGAGGCGCTGGCGCCATGGCGCCAGCGCCTCAGGATATTAATCGAAAAATTGAATCAGGGAATACTGGGTTCCACGACCGGAAGCGCGGGATCTTTTCCCGGAGCACTCGTACTCAGCAGGTAATCATCCAGCTCAGGCACGGATATTCCGGCAGTTTTCAACAAATCCTGGTCGACTTGTAGTTGAGGGTATACGCGCGCTTGCGAATCAGCATCCTCGTGCGCCTCGAGCCGAAGGAGCACTTCCCGGTAATCCTCCACAGCCCTCAGGCTTATTTCCGGATCCTGTGTCACCCACGTTATTTCAACCGCACGCCGGTGTGAAAGAACCAGGTCGGTGCCTAATGGGTCGGAGGACACAGCCTGCCAGAGCTTTTCACTGGTCCGTTTCCAGCCATACAGCGCATCGCCCGGCAACGCGCTCTGGGCAAAAGCCATACCGGTCACAAAAAATGCAAGTGTGAGCACTGCCAGGCTAACCATGAGACGTTGGAAGGATATCGCGCCGCGTTGACCGCGGCGCGGATTCGCTCGCATGTGATTGGTCAGTCTGGCGCGGACCCGGGCTTTGGCCGCCGGCGAGGGCTGCAATCCCTGGCCGCGTTCCAACCGGGCCGCGGTCCGGAGCAGCGGCTTGAGCTGCGCGGCATGCTCGGGATAACGCGCCAGGCAATCCTCCAGAGTGGATCCGCCGGCGAGGTGATCCAGACAGTTGGCTAAAGCCTCGTCAAAGTTTGTCATATGTTCTATCTTCTTCCATCTTTCTACTGAGTGCCTGCAGGGCTCTCATTTGCAAAGCCCGCACGGCGCCGGCTCGTTTGCCGAGTTGGCGGGCAATCTCATCGGTGCTCATCCCGGAAATGAACTTTAAGATCAATACCTGTTGCTGATCTTCTGTCAACGTCCGCATGGCATCACGCAGGGACTCGGTTTCAAAATGAAGTTCTGCCTGCTCGTTGGGCGTAGGTCCGTCACTGGCCAGCCCCAGCGCGTCGTCCAGGGCCACCGTTTCCTTGCGAGTACGGTAATGATCGATAACCGCATTCCGGGCGATGGTATAAAGCCAGGCCAGGAAGGGAGCACCGCTGGGTTTATAGCGGCCCAGGTTCTCCCACGCTTTCAAAAATACCTGCGAAGCCAGATCTTCCGCCGTCTGCCCTTCCGCCACACGAAAATACACGAAGCGATAAATCCGCTCAAAATAGCCGTCGTATAAGGTGCCAAAAGCCTCGGAGTCACCGGACTTGGCAAGCCTTACCAAACGCGCTTCATCCGCCAGTGGGCCGGTGGAGGAGCCCGTTTGTTTAGCCGTCACTATAATTCACCGTTACAAACGATTATTTCGGTCATTTGTTATGCGAAGGTGGCTTGGTTCATGGGTTGGTTTACCGGAAAGTGAGGAGCTTGGAGCCGGCAATCGGTTGTCACAAAAATGAAAAATATCACAGGACATCCTCAAGATATTACCAAGCCAAGCTCGTCTTCACAACCAGCCCCGTACCCTGGCTGTTTTAGAGGTCATCCAACCGGTTATTTCCAGATCTGGAATCAGGCTTGGACGGAATATTCAAAGACTGATTGACTATTTCCGCCACCATCCGGACGAATGGTTCAAACAATATATTCCCATGGTAACAATCGATCGGATGAACGATCAGTTCTCCAACTCCGACCTCCCCCCAGCCATTGTCCGGACCGAAATCCTCGAAGCGCGCCTGACGTTCTGCGCGGAATACGATCACGCGCCCCGGGTATGGTTCGGGGACATACGAAGAGCTGGCTGCTATATTGGCCTGCTCTACGCGGCCAAACACTTCCGGGATGGAGCCGTAATTGAGGAGCATGCGTCTCTCCTTCAACCACGTCTGAAATTTGTGGTGGTTGAACCTTGCCAGCTCAAGATAATATTTCAGGTATGTTTGCAATCCATTCAAACCACCTCCGGTTAACGTTTGCACATGTTTCATAAAAAGCATTCGTAAAGGAATGGGGGGCGGGCCTGCTATGTTCGTCCTGTTATAAATAGCTGTATCCAGCATTCCAAGAAAAGAAGTCTCTTCACCCTGGCGGAGCAGTCGTTGCGCCATTTCATAAGCAACCAACCCGCCGCCTGATTCACCCAAAAAATTATATGGCCCTTCCGGCTGGACACTTTTAATTTCACGCAAATAGTCAGCCGCGATCCCCTCCACCGTGTCCTCGATTGGTTCTCCGGCTTCAAAGCCGTGCGAACGGAAAAAATAAACCGGCTGGTCAGCATCCAGATGTTTCAAGAGATGGTAAAACCGGATGGGATAGCCGCCTTTGCCGCCAATGCAAAAAATTGGGTTCTTGTTTCCAGCCGTCTGGACAGGGATCAACACCGAGGAATGATCAATGATCCCCTCACCCCGCAGAATAACGGCCTGGCTCCTTATATTGGAAGCCGTGGAGATGACCGTCAATGGCATCTTCCGGGAAAATTCCTTTTCGATCGTCAGAAGCAAATGGGTGGCCATCAGGGAATCGCCGCCCAGCTCAAAATAGTCATCCCGCACACCGATCTTTTCGAGACCGAATACTTTTTCCCAGATGGCCAGCAACCGTTCCTCCACCTGATCCACCGGCAGGTCTTTTTCCGTTAAATCAACTCGCTCAGGGATCTCCGGCAGGGCTTGCTTATCCACTTTGCCGTTCACATTAAGCGGAAGCTGATCCAAAAAAACAAAAGCGGTCGGGAGCATGTAGTCTGGAAGTTTCGCGATCAGGGATTGTCGCAACGCAGCGCCGGTCGCCGTCCTGCCTGTATGCAGGACGACATATGCGACAAGCTGGCTTTCATCCCTTCGAAATTTCGATGGGCGCGTGACCACGATCCCCTCTTTGACAGACGGGATTTTCTGCAGAACCGATTCGATTTCGGAGACATCGATACGATAGCCCCGAATTTTGATCTGTGTATCGTGCCGCCCAAGAACTTCCAGGGCGCCGTCATCCCGCCAGCGGCCCATGTCCCCGGTATGGAATATTTTTATCTCCGGGTGCGCAGGGTCCGGCAGGAATTTTTGAACCGTTAGTTCCGGCTGCCCCCAGTACCCTGAAGAAAGATAACGGCTTTTGATGACGATCTCACCCTTTTCGCCGGGTGGCACTTGTTTTCCTTCCTCATCCAGCAGCAGGATCTCTTTGCCTGTGTAGGGGTAGCCGGCGGGAAGATATTCATCCGTGATCACAGAGCGATGGCCGACCGGATAATTTGCGATTCCCCCCGCCTCCGTCGAAGCGAAGATATTGATCAAAATGCAATGGTCGGCAGTGTGTGATTTAAAAATATCGACATCGCTCGCCTTGGCCGGTTCACCACTCACAATGACGGCCCGCAAATCAGGAAGGATCAGTCCCTGCGGGGTACGATCGAAAATTGCCCGGAACACCGAGGGCGTGAGGCGCAGAAGGCTGATCTTTTCCGAGGCGATCCAATTCAAGGTAGGTTCCGCTCCACGGGATTTGAAATCGAACATACAGAGCATGGCCCCACTCAAGAACGCCTCCATAATGTTGGCCCACGATGCGGCAAAGGTGATCGAGGTGACCTGCGAGATACGATCACTTGGCGATTGATACCATCTGTTGGTCTGGTAAAGAACATAGGAATTTACATAGCGATGACTGATGACAATTCCCTTCGGCTCCCCCGTCGACCCGGAAGTATAGAATATGGCAAAAGGGAAATCGACAGGCACATATACAGCCGGGTTGTCTGCCTCCCGGCTCAGATCGAGATCCTCCAGGTACAGCGTTTGAATAGGGGCGACGGGGGA
Organism: uncultured Anaerolineaceae bacterium; assembly: GCA_964447845.1. Classification (GTDB taxonomy): domain Bacteria; phylum Chloroflexota; class Anaerolineae; order Anaerolineales; family Villigracilaceae; genus DASXQN01. The sequence goes on along the minus strand of CAYUUJ010000001.1, from coordinate 19,556 downwards.
CGATAATTCTTCACCGATCGCCTGATAGCGGCGGGTACTGACCAGGCAGGCCGGCATTGCATTCGTAACCATCCGCTTCAGGCGTTCCACCGGATTGGCAGAATGCAACGCCAGGTAAGGGCGGCCGGCTTTTAAGATCGCCATCAATGTAACTATGGAGGAAATGTCGTGCTCGAGCAGAAACGCGATCGGCGCGTCCCCGTGCCCGCATGTTTCGATCAAAATCCGCGCCAGACAGTTGGCCGCCGCATTCAAGGCACGATATGTGAGGGCACGTTCTTCATCCCTGACCGCCACGCGATCGGCGTGCAAGCCGACCATCTGTTCAAAACGCAATATGACAGAATGCTCGAGAAGATCAGCCGGAGCGGGCACAAAGTCGTCTGGAACGGAAACTTCATTATGGATACTTGTCATGGCACAGGAAATTCCCCTCCTGCGCTCATCTCCAGGCTGGGAGGGAGATGGAACATTGCCTCGAAAGTATTACTTGTTCAAAATATCGTTAGCCTGGTCCACAAACTGCGGGTCCCAGATCTGTTCGATATCCAGGGCAGCATCCACGTAGCCCTTGTCAACAGCCCACTGTTGGAAACCCAAGAGGGCCGCGGTGTCGATCTTTCCTTCGGGTTGATAGCTCGGCCAGCAGGCACCCCGGATCTCATCGGAAGAGAGCTTGGTGTAATCTGCAATGATCTGCACATTATGGTCGGTTTTTTCCCCGCTGAATTGCTCAACGGCCTTTAAATAGGCGGTCATAAAACGAACGCCTACATCCGGCGTCATTTCCAACACGCCGGGTCCATACAAAATTACGCCGATCGGAGTATTGGGGATCACCAGGGAAAGTGGCTGCCAGAGATTTGCGGCACCCGCTTTTTCCGCGCGCGAGATCCAGGGTTCGGACACTTGAGCGACGTCGATCGAGCCATTGCTCAGTCCTTCAGTGATCGCCAGCATGTCGTCCACATGCAGGACCTGGACATCATCATTCGTCAAACCGGCTTCCGCGAGCAGCAGATCGTGGGCATATTCGAACACGCCGCCACCGAAGACGACGATCTTTCTGCCCTCCAACCCGGCCAGTTCGTCCAGGCTGCCGGCCTCCAGCAGAGGTTTACCGGCCAACCAGCCCGAAGACGCGCAACTGTCCGGGTTGGCATATCCCTTATCGGCCACCAACTTCACATTCCCGCCCTCAGCGATCGAGTTGAGTAATGCGGTGTTCATGGCTGAGACCGTCACATCCACCTGTCCCTGCATCAATGCCGGAAGAATTTCCCTGTCTGAAAAACCAAAATCAACAAATTCCACTTCCAGGCCCTGCTCGGCAAAATATCCATCCGCCTGTGCAATAAACAGCGGGCTATTAGACATGTAACTTTGAATACCAAGAGTAAGATGAACCAGCTCCGGCGTGCCGGCGGTGTCTGATCCTCCAGTTGTTTCAGTCCCTGCACCGGGCGCACAGGCAGCCAGGATCATCAACAGTACACAAAAATAAAAGCGTGATTTTTTGATCATCTTTCCTCTAACTTCCTTGGATTAAAAACCTTCAAGTTTCGAAAGATCCGCAACCCCGTTGGATAACGCTGAAATTTCTTGCAGCAAAGCCAATCGATTTTCCTTCACGGTTTTATCATCAGCCATGACCAACACCTTATCGAAAAATGCGTTGACGGCAGGGATCATGGGGACAAAGGCGTTGAATAGGGTGTCAGGTGTCAGGTTAGAAGTGTCAGGTGTCAGGTGCGAGGTGTCACGCAGGGCTTTTTCTGCTTTTTGGAACGCAGCATACAGCTCTTTCTCTTCCTTCTCCACGAAAGCCTTCTCGCTGACCTTATAGATCTGCTTCTGGTCGCGCGTGATTCGGACGCAGCGCGCGAAGGCGGGCAGGATCGTGGACCAGTCCTTGCGCACCACCCATGCTTGCAACTGTTTGACAGCCTGCGCAGCGCGCGCCGGATTGCCCGACTGCGCTGCCAAGACTGCTTCAACGACATCGTATTTATAACCCTGGTCGTTGAGCACAACCTTCAAGCGGCCCGCAATGAAATCGAGCACTTGCGCCTGGACCTCGGCACTGACCGGGATGGGTTGAAATTTGGCAGCCTTTTGGACAGCTTCACGCAGGTCAAAGTCTATTTCGTGTTCGATCAAAGGCTGGACCACACCGATGGCGGCGCGGCGCAGGCCGAACGGGTCTTTCGTGCCGGTCGGCGCCAAACCCGCCGCGAACAGACCGACCAGCGAATCGAGGCGGTCTGCGAGAGCCACTACCAGGCCGATCTTCGTTTTGGGGACAGGTTGGTATTGTTCGGCGATCGCATCAGCGATGGCTTGATCCTCACCTGAACGCAGCGCGTACTCGCGGCCGATTATGCCTTGCAGGGAGGTCATCTCCGTCACCATCTGGGTGACCAGATCCGCCTTGGCAAGGAAGGTTGCACGTTGAACGTTGGAACCTTGAACGTCATCCAGCCCAAGCATATGCGCGAGTTCATCGGAGAGCTTCAACATGCGTTCGGATCTATCCAGCAGCGAGCCAAGTTGTTTCTGGAAGATCAGTGCGGCAAGTTTGGGCCGGTAGGCTTCGAGCGGCTGCTTGATATCCTCGCGGACGAAGAAGTTCGCGTCTGCGAAACGTGCGTTGAGCACATGCTCGTTGCCTTGCTGCACCAGGTCCAGGTGTTTATCGTCGCCGTTCCTGATCGCTATAAAATGCGGTAATAAGGTCGAACGTTGAACGTCGGACGTCGCGCCCGCGACCTTTGACGTTTGACGTTCGACGGGAAAATATCTTTGGTGCTTTTTCATCACCGAAACCAGCACATCGCGCGGCAGCTCGAGGAACTCTTCGCTGAAACCGCCCAGCACGGCCGTCGGCTTCTCGACCAGGTTGGTCACTTCAGCCAGCAGAGTCTCGTCAAGGATGGCTTCGCCTTTGACGGACGCCGCAGCCTTTTTGACCTGTTCGATGATCGAAGACTTGCGTTCTTCGGTATCCAGTACGATGCCCGCTTTTTTAAGCTCATCAAGATACTTGCCGGCGGATTTGATCTGGATCTCGGGCGAATCATACGGACGCAGTCCGCGCGTGACGTTTCCTGAAATCACGCCCGCATATTCAAAGGGAATGACATGCTCACCCAGCAAAGCCACCAGCCAGCGGATCGGACGCGAGAAGGCCACGCCTGAATCGTTCCATTTCATCGATTTATCGAATTTAATACCCGCCACGATACCCGGTAAAACTTCGGCCAGCACTTCGGGAGTCGGCCGGCCGGCCTGCTTGACCTGCGCAAAGACATACTTGTTGCCGCCCTCTTCCTTCACTTCCAGGTCCTTGGTGTTCACACCGTTTTTCTTCGCGAATCCCACCGCGGCAGGCGAGGCGATGCCGTCCTTGTCGAAAGCCTTGTCCGCGGGCGGACCCTTGACCAGCTCTTCGCGGTCCGGCTGCCGGGGGGAGAGAGAGTCGATCGAAACGGCCAACCGGCGCGGGGTCGAAAAGACGCGGATGTCTCCATGCTCAAGATGCAATTCATTCAACAAGTCCGGCATCCGCTCAAGAAACTGGGTGTGGGCTGAATCCACATCATTCGCAGGTAGTTCTTCAACGCCAATCTCAAGCAGGAAGGTCGAGGGTCGAACGTCGAAGGTCGAAGGTCCTGAAGTCACCTGACGTTTGACCTTTGACCTTTGACTTTCTTTTAATAAAGGATACTCCAACGCCTTCCGCTGCTCCAGAAAAGCCTCCGCCACCCGCCGTGCCAACCCGCGCATCTGACCGAAGAACGCCTGGCGTTCGGTGACACCGATGGCGCCGCGCGTATCGAGCGCATTGAAGACGTGCGAGCACTTGAGCACATAATCGTGCGCAGGCAGCACCAACCCGGCCTGGAGGCAGGCTTCGGCCTCGGCTTGGTATAAATCATACATCTGGCGCACGCGCGTCACGTCTGCGATCTCAAAATAATATTTGCTGTGCTCGAACTCTTCCTGCCTGCGCATCTCGCCATAGCTCACACCCGCGCCCCAGGGTTCATCCCAGATGGCTTTGGCGTTGTTAAGCGCGATCAGAATGCGTTCGAGACCATAAGTGAGTTCCACTGCAACAGGGTCGAGCGCCACACCGCCCACTTGTTGGAAGTAGGTGAACTGTGTGATCTCCTGTCCATCCAGCCAGACCTCCCAGCCCAGGCCCCAGGCAGAGATGGCGGGCTGTTCCCAGTTGTCTTCTACGAAGCGGATATCATGCTGGCGCGGGTCGATGCCGAGGGCTTTGAGCGACTCGAGGTAGAGCTCCTGCGGATTCCCCGGATCGGGTTTGAGGATCACTTGATATTGGTAATGTAATTGGAAACGATTGGGGTTCTCTGCGTAGCGTCCGTCATCCGGCCGCACAGACGGCTCGACGTAAGCCACATTCCACGGCTCAGGTCCGAGCACGCGCAAAAAGGTGGCCGGGTTCATGGTCCCTGCGCCGACCTGGGTGTAATAAGGCTGAGTGATGAGGCAGCCCTTGTCAGCCCAGAAGTCTTGTAATTTGAGGATGATTTCCTGAAAGGTAGCTTTAGGCATTTTTGATTTTTGATTTACGATTTGAGATTGGATTATACCGTACCAGATTTTTATACACCGCTTAGGCACCAGCGTGTTTATAGCTCTGCTTTTGTCGTCCTAAACTACGATGACATTTGATAAATGAGAAAGTATTACCCCATCGTCAATAACGATACCGCCTGTATTTTTGACGCGGTGAACGGCGACGAGGAGCCGCAATTGCAGGGGCAATTGAAAGAACCAGATTCCGCAAGCCGTTAAGATGCTGCAATATATTTCCCTGAGGGCCGCTATGATCAGAAATTAGCACTCCTTCAATCCAGCTATTCATTGTCTCCAATGTATACCATTTTATGTTATTTTCTTCCGCATAAACCGCAGCATTGCCAGAAAGACCTGGGGAGCAAAACACAAAACCTCTAATGGCGTCATAAGATTCCATTAGGTCAACCAATTTTTCAACATACTTAATGTTTGTAGGAATACCACTTCGATGTCGAAAGCGAACCAAAAAGTTACTTTCTCCATCAACAAACTTTAGAATCCGGCTTTCTCGCTCATAATATGATGGGATATATCCCATCAAGAAAAAAGATACGGCGAGTCGGCGCGCTACTTGGTCTTCACTGTCGTCGAACGTGGACGGACGAGCCAACAATTCTGATATATAGGCTAGAATGGAAATGTATTGTTCTAAACCGCCTATATCTTTTTCACAGCTTTCCTTGGCTATTTTCTCGGCATAATTATTTAATTTTTTCGAGCTAAAATTCAGTATAGAAATTCTATGACTTTCGACCTTTACGCCAAAAATACTTGATAATAATATCCAAATCCAATAAGCAACAGGAATCCAAATGCATTGGAATTCAAAATAGATAGCAGCGTATCCGAACGCTGCGGTTAAAAACATTAACCATATGGCCTCTTGTCGTTTCTTAGAAAGTACTTTATTGATTTCTCCTCGGGCATTCTGTATCCGGTTGTCTAAGTCCTCTAAAATTCTTTTCTTTTCCGTTTCGATCTCTTGGAAAATCCGTTGTTTTAACCCTCTTAGTATTTGGCTTGGGTTTGCCGAAGTTTGCGTCGGAGGGACGGGGCTTTCTTTACCAGGTGTATATTTAACTTGCCCTGTATAAGGTTTAGTTTCGGAATAAGAGAAGACTTTCCAAAAAGTGTCGTGTGAATGACGCTGGATTGGGTCTGACAATATGGAATAAGCTAAATTAATGTTTACTTGATCTTCATGTGACCCCCCTTTATCTGGATGATGGGCTAAACTTGCCTTCTTGTAGGCAAACCTAATAGACTCAGGCGAAGCGTTTGAATCTATTTCTAAAATCTTGTAACAATTGAATTTGCCATACTTTTGATCAAGCATGATTCACGCGTTTATTTAAATACATAAATTTAGCATTCGCCAACAGCCTAATGAACGGTGCATTCCCAGCTTGAGCCAAACAAGGGTCTTGGTTTATTTATCGAAACAACGGCAAGGTCTGATGTCGGACACATCCAGGACAAGCTTACACAATCTAAATGTTAGGTCCGCGCATGGATGCGACATTGAAGAAGCGTTTACGATGAGCATCGAGCGAACACATTCTCATTTTCCGGGATCCTTAATAACCCCCAGATACTTAGCTCTAAATTCTGCGTATTTTATAGCATCCATTGTGGAATTTATTGAAGCTAATAGTGCATAAAGTGAAATGAATGAAAATAAGATCACTTGAGATTTACTGTACACGTAATGCAATTGCTGATCGGTATACGGAAGTATTGCAACGAAAGAAATTATTGAATAAAGCAACGCAACAAAAAGAAGCAATAATGTAATTCTAAACGTGAAGATTATTCGTCGATATAAACCTTCCTCTTCTAGAAATCTAACAAATTCATTATCCCCTGCTGTAATCAAGACAGCTAAGGCCGCAAAGAATACAGAGAACATGACCGCGAGGACTGAAATAATCACTTCATAAATCGGTTTGAGAATATTCGCCGGTATGAAAGACGGCAAACCAATATATAAAATTATGGTTGCAATGAAGGAAACAATGATATCCCATGAAAAGAAAATACTTGTCAGGGCATTTTTCATTCTTTCATTCTTTCCCAAATTAGCTTAAATGCCGGGAGCAAATTTTCCAACATTTCTGAGGTGCTTTGGCTCTCGACTATTTCCTTCCTTACAGGCGAGTCTCCTGTTGTAATAACCATCTTCCTACCTTCCGCAAAACCATGGATGGAACCACTTCCATAGCCATCTCCGGCCATTATCAAACTTTTATAAATATCATCCTCCAATAACGCTTTCTTATTCAATCCACCTTCGCCGGCTTCGACAACTTGCCTGAGTTTTTCGGCTCTTAACTGTTTAAGCCTTTCGTCTACTCGTTTATAAACTTCGCGATTACTAGGGTTAGTTGGATGAATATCAAATGAAACCCTTCGTATCACCTCAAGCTTTCTAAATGCTTCTTCAATCTTGAGACCTTCATCAATCGTTTCAACTTGAGCGTTAACAAAAAAATTATCGTGAGCTACTTCAATTAATCTAGCAAACACAAATCGAAATTGCCTCGCGCTAATTCTACTTGCCACAGGGCGATAAGCTACGACCCCAGATTTATAATGTAGAAAGAAGTCAGACTTACCGACCATCCCATATGGCAAAGCCCCGAGCGCTGTTCGATGGCTCTCCTCATTAACAATTTCACCTTCTAATAATCGTTTATATTTTACTAGTCTACCAAAAGCAAATGTGTCGTTCAGCTCTTCAACGTCAAAAAAACCATACCTAAATTCATTCTTATCATGAAATTTGTCAGTTCTTAACCCTTTTAAAATCAACTCTTTCTTGTCAGCATTATAAGCAGTAACATTCAATCTGCCGAAAAAAAAGGTTACAGTTCTTGTAGGCATACCACCTCCCTTAGACGAACTAATTATACAGTTAAAAAGCTGGGGCACCGCCCTACCTGATCATCAGATTGGCAGCCATAATGTGGCAAATCGAGGTAATTGGGATTTCACCCAATTATTTAAGGTTGTCAATAACCATATAAGGCAGCATTACGTACTTTTTTTAACGAACTGGTTTGAAGAAAAGATCAAAATGAAGCTCAGGGTCAATTAGATCAACATTTGCATATACCGTGAGGAAACAGACGATGATCGCCTAGTAAATACCAAAGCAAACTGTTTATGATTTGACGCGCTTGATGAAGCCCGGGGTGTTCAATTCGCGTTCAAGTAGATAAGTGAAATATCCCTGCATGAGACTCTCCGTCTCATTCTGGACCTCGGGGTCAGGCCGCGCCATATGCAAGTGTACGGCGACTATGGTTGAGTCGCGGTCTTCGCGTATCGAAACCCGCCTCTACTCATCCGCCGCGGGGCGCTCGCTTAGATGCTGAATTAATATCCCTGCCAGATAAGAAACAAACGGTTCGAACAACATGTTGCCATGATAGCATTCTATGGGATGGACAATGAGATTATCAATACCCACCTCCCCCCATCCTTTGTGCGGGTTGTTGTTTTCAAATCGAGCCTGGCTCACCGCAAGGAATAAATGGACCGTGCCCGGATAGGGTTGGGGCATGTATGCCCGGTTCGCCATCTTATTCGCCCGTTCCACGCGGTCATATTTCTCAAACACATCCCGGTAACGGATTTTCATCAACTTTCTTCTTGCCCAATTCTTCAATTTGTAAATCTTGTGTTTCCACAAGCCCGCATAATACCTAATATAAACACGCAAACCATCCACGCCTCCGTTTGTGATCGTCTGAGTGTGTTTTTTAAGAAGGAGCAGCCAGTTATTTTTATTGTTGTGATTGCGCGAAATATATGTATCCAGCATTCCAAGAAAGGCGATGCGCTCCCCCTCACGAACCAACTGCCGGGCCATTTCGTAAGCCACAAGCCCCCCGCTCGATTCACCCAGAAGGTGATACGGGCCATGCAGCTGGACTCTTTTCAGCTCGTTGATGTAATCCGCCGCAATATCCCCCACTAAATTTTCAGTGCTTTCGCCGGGGTTTAGTCCCCGCGAGCGAAAATAATAGACAGGCTGGTCTTCGCCAAGGTATTCAAGTAACCGGTTGAATCGGATTGGAGTACCACCCTTGCCTCCAAGGCAGAATATCGGGTGTTTAGCGCCGCCAGAGCGAACAGGAATCAGCAAGGGCTCATCTACATCGATACCTTCGGAGCGCAGCAACTCCGCTTGCTGTCCAATCGTCGAGGCTTTCAACATCATGCTAACCGGCATCTTGCGGGAAAACATTTTTTCGATGGAAACCATCAAACTTGCCGCCATTAAGGAATCCCCGCCAAGGTCGAAAAATTTATCTTGAACGCCGATCAGGTCAACTTTTAAGTATGAGCGCCAGACTTCAATGAGCCGTCTTTCGAGTTCATCGCGCGGCGCAACATATGGCGTGTCCCGTTCCGGTTGGTCCCAGCGTTGGACGGGCAATGCTTTGCGGTCCACTTTACCGCTACGCGTAAGCGGCAGCTCGGAGAGAATTACATAACGGGACGGCAGCATATAATCCGGCAGTTTTGCGGCGAGAGCCTGGCGTAATTGCCGGGCCGTAAGATTTACATGCTTCACAGGCATTACATAAGCAACCAATCGTATTTTTCCTGGAGGGTTTTGCTGGGCGGTAACGATCCCGCGCCGGACGTTCACGATGGACATCAACACACTTTCAACAGCGGACATATCAACACTAAAGCCGCGAATCTTGACGCGTTGATCGCTTCTCCCCGCAAGTTCCAACTGTCCATCAGGGCGGATGCGCCCCAAATCGCCGGTGCGATAAATCACGCCGGACGAGTTGGCGGGATCGGGGATACTTTTTGCGCTGGTGAGGTCGGGTCGATTCCAGTAACCGGAAAATTTTATGTCGGAACGCACGCAGATCTCACCGGTCTCGTTCGTGTTGAGCGGCAACCCATCTCCACCCAAAATAATGATCTCTTTTCCCGGAAACGGCAAGCCCACTGGAACGATACCCTGACCAAACGGCTGGTCGAGACGAAGATGATTCATCGCCAGCGTACCGAATTCGCTCATGCCCAATTGCGTGACAAACCATGCATCCGCCCGGACGTGCGGGCGCAGACGTTCAAGGTCGCTGAAATACAAGACGTCGCCTGCAGAGCCGATACAGCGGATGGATGGGAAAAAAGCATCGGCGGCAAGGCTGTCGAGAAAATAACGCATTAATTCAACCGGGATACGCAGATACGTAATTTTTTCCTGCCATATAACATCCTTCAGCGCCGCAATCCCCGCGTTCTCAGCATCATAAATGTGAAGGCTTGCGCCGCCGAACAATGCGCCAAAGATCGTTGATAAAGCCGCTGTTGAACTGAGCGCATAGCAAAGGAGGAATTGGTCAGCGGGTTGAATGTTCTGTTTCTCAATTTCAATCAAGCCGCGTTTAACCATCAAACGATGCGAACGCAGGACGCCCTTCGGTTCACCAGTCGAACCGGAGGTGTAATAGACAGCGGCGTGTGAATCGCCGTGGAGCTCGCGATAAAAAGCGGGGTCATTCCCTATTTGCGCATCCTCAAAGGAGATCACCCGGCAACCCTGCGGCGCAGCTTTACGTGCGGTTTGCATCAAAGATGAGGCTGCAATTAACAGCGGGGCATTCAGGTCATTTAGAATTTCCCTGGTGCGCGCGGGCGGATTCTTCAATGAGAGCATCGAAAAAAAATGCCCGGAGCGCAAAACACCCAACAGCGCGGTAACGACCTGCGCGCCATCTTCCAACAATAAAGCAATCGGGCGCGGCTCGTCACCGAGCAGGTGATAAATAAAATCGCCCATCAAGCCGCTTGCCCGGTCAAGTTCTGCGTAAGTGTAACTGCGGGCCCGGGCTTTTACTGCGAACTTTTCCGGGTACGCAGATACCGAACGCAAAAAGCGTTTCAGGATGCCGGAATCGGCATCCTGAAACGCTGAGTTATCTCGAACGGTCATTCCCCGTGTCATTTACTTCTTCAAGATATCGGCGATAAAACCGCTGTCTTCCAGTTCTTTGATAATGCTCTCATCCACCAATTGTTCCGGGGTGATGCTCGCCGCATCCGGGTTGGCTTCAACCGTGAAGGTGATGAGCGTTTGCAGACCCTCAAGGTTGGGGTAAGGCACATCCTGAATTAACGGCAGGACGATGTTATCGTAAGCGTCAGTCAAATCGGCGGCGTCAGCAACGGGATCAAGCCCAAGGTATTTTGCGATTACCTCTTTGGTACCTTCGGGATCCGCTTTCATCAAAGCGATCGACTCGATGATCGCTTTCATAAAATTAAGCACAATCGGGCGATTCTCTTCAACGTATTTGCGTGTGGTAACAAGACTGGTATGAGCATAAGGCAGGCCTACTTTACCGAAATCAAACAACTCGGAAACGCCTTCTTCACGCAAACTGTGCAAATAAGGAGCGGTCGTGAGTATAGCATCGATTTGTCCCGCGCGGAAAGCCGCTACGCGGTCGGGCTCTTCGCCAATCTCAATTAAATTCACATCGATGCCGGGTTCAAGTCCCAATTCCCGCAATGCCAGGTGCGTGGCAACCTCGGAAGCAGAAGCGGCAACACCGGTACCGATCGTCTTGCCTCGCAGATCCTCGACCGTTTTGATCTCCGGTCTTGCGACCAGCACCGCCGGGAATGTGTTGTAAATCCCGGCAATCATGACCGCATCCTGCCCGGCAGCAAACGCATTAATCACCGAATTACCTCCCATTTGACATATGGATGTATCTCCAGTAATCAATGCGGTCATGGCTTTCGAGCTTCCTTGCATTTGTATTAAATTAACCTTCAAACCATATTTCTCAAAGATGCCCTTTTCGAACGCATACCATGGGACAGCCTGTGTGGTTGTGGGCGCAGAGTAGCATGCATTGACCTCAGTAAGAGGGACTGCGGTATTGGTCGGCGCGATGGCTGGCTCAGTGGCAAGGGGCGCATCCGTCTCTGCAGGAGTACTGACTGCCGGACCGGCACAGGCGGAAAGCAGAACAAAAAGCAACGCTGTAACGATAATGTTTCTTTTCATCTTAAGACCTCCAGGATTCAAAATGTTTTTCGATCATCTTGATCAATTCGGTAATGGCGTATCCGAAACCGGTCAGGAGTATCAAGCCGACAAATACTTTATCCGTTTGAAAGTTGGAACTGGCGCGCGCCATCATATAGCCAATGCCAGCCTGGGCAGCCAGCAGTTCACCGATGACCACTCCGACCAATCCCCGTCCCACGGCAATGTGCAAGCCAGCCATAATATAAGGCACCGTGGAAGGAATCGCCAGTGTGGCAAACACTCGGGCATCGTTCGCGCCGAATGAACGGGCAAGCTCGAATAAACTCCTGTCAATTGTACGCACACCCTTCATCACGGTGAATACGATGGGAAAGAACGCGCCCAGGAATACCGCGGCTATTTTAGACTCGATCCCGATACCAAGCCAAAGAATCAAGAGCGGCAACAACGCCACGCGGGGGGCTGCATTCATCATGGTAATGAACGGCTCTACAATAACACTGAGCATGCGATACCAGCCCAGCCCCCATCCTAAAACCACTCCCAAAATAATAGCCAGCCCCATGCCCCAAAGAAATTCGATCAGGCTAACGCGAATGTCATTCCACAATCCATGTGCAAATAACCACTGGGCGGAATGGATGATCCGCGAAGGAGAACTGATAAAGAAGGGATCAACCAGCTTTAATGAAGGAAGCAATTCCCAGATTGCCAGAAAAACAAGCATCGCCAACAAAACGAGAAGTTTATCATAACGAGCGGGGGCATAATTCATGCGCTTTCCCCCTGTGCCTGCTGGTAAATCATTTCACGAAATTCCTGATCCATCATCTCACTCAAACTATCTTGCAGAACATGGAATGCTGGCGTTTTCTTGATCTCCAATTTGCGCGGGCGTGGAAAATCAACCGGTACAATCGTTTTAATGCGCCCCGGGCGCGCGGTCAACACAATGATCTCGTCGGCAAGAAAGATTGCTTCGTCAATAAGATGTGTGACAAATAGAGTCGTCTGACGCGTTTGCTCCCAGATGCGTTCAACCTCAGCCTGCATAAAATTTCGCAGTTGAGGGTCAAGATTGGCAAACGGTTCATCCATCAAAAGAAGCCCGGGATTTGTAACCAGCGCGCGTGCCAGATTAACGCGCTGCTGCATCCCGCCGGAAATTTCACGCGGATAACTTTCTTCGAAGCCGCTCAACCCGACCAGATCAATAAAGTCACCGGCGATTTTTTCAGCGTCCTGAAAGGAAAATCCCTGAATCTCAAGTCCATACGTTATATTGCGGAGAACCGTCCGCCACGGTAACAACGACGCAGACTGAAACACCATCGCCCGATTCTTACCCGGGCCCTGCAGCGGCATATCATCCAATAAAACTTTCCCTGCGCTTGGAGCTTGCAAGCCAGCCAGCACCTTTAATAATGTTGATTTACCGCATCCGCTTGGACCGACGACACAAACAAACCTCCCCGCAGCAATAGAGAAACTAATATCTTTCAGAGCGGTTAACTTTTCCCCGCTACGACGCATGACGTATTCAACCGATAAACCATCAATATTAATTTTCATATCGTCCAATTCATGTGCCCGCAATTCTACTATCAAAACTGACGCGGGCATATGAATATGCCAGCCCTAAACTGTCATTTTGCCCAAATCGAGAAGGAAAAATCGAAATTCAACTTTAATTGACTTTGCGATATTCTGCAAATGCCTTTACATTGAACACCAACTCCATCACCCCGCCCAGCAGAGCAGTAAACAAACTTCTCGCATATAAAAGCAGTGAAAATGCGGCCGCCTGTTCGGCGCCTATTCCCAGGCTTGTAATTAGAACGATCGCGCTGACCTCGCGCATTCCAAAACCGCCGGGCAACGTAATGGGCGTGAATGCCGCGAGCAACATCAGGGAACGGATCCATCCAAGATCCACAAATGAAATTGGGATATGTAACGACAGAGCGATCAAGGCATAACCCAGCAGGCTGATGAGATCACCCAATAATGCAATGCCCAGCAGAGTCAATATCTCAGTAAAAGAGAAGGTGCGGTATATGCTAAGGGAGCGGAAGAGTTTCCCAAGTGCGCGATATACCCATACCAGGGTTTTAGAAGAGGAGTCTATCTGCTTGCGCTCCGCCCAGTTTATGACGAGGTCGCTGACTTCAAAAGCCAACCTTAATGCAAGCATTAGGGCAAGTAAATAGATAATAAAAGCGGATGGGTCGAAGAAATCCTGATTGATCGTGTTAAGCCCCCAAAATACCCCCATAGAAAGAGCCATTAAAATTTCGAACACGCGGTTGGCACCAAAAGCGGCAAGCCCCTCGGCAACCTTTTCAACCGGGATCATGCGCTGGAAGCGTATGAGTGAGCCGACACTGGAGATGGGCGAAAAGAACGAATAAAACCTAACCCGCACATTAATACCTATCAATTGCAGGAGCGGGATTAAGATTCCCTGCTTACGAAGCATGATCCAGAGTCTCACCGAGTTAAAAAAACTCCAGGAGATATGGATCACGACTGCCAATAAGAACCAGGGCAAATACGTATTCGCCAAAACTTCGAGGATCCCGTCGAGACTGACGTAATAGAAAAAGCCAAACAACAACGCCAGAATCAAGATGAGATTCAGGATAGTACCCGGTTTTTTGAGGGAAGGCTTGTTGAATTTCACGATTTTTCCGGCAGCTCGATTATTACACTACACATGCACTCGACCATCTTCGCATCGGAATAATGCCGTCGAAACTACGGACTAAAACCGACATGCAACCAAACCTGATCGTCTGTAAATAGAAAATCTCGGCGATTATATGAATATTTCAGGGCTTTCGCTCCATCCAGCGTTGGAGAACGTGGGGTACGCTCAAAAATAAAAATTTGTGCGTAATAGGCGCTCTCTAGCGCCGATTTGCAACGACAAGCGAACGTCCTATTTACAATTTGACCTCCTCCTGCTCTGCAACGGGCCCAACAGAATATCCAACGCACTGCATTTCGTAAAAATTGGTGTCGCGAGGCCTTGTGGATTTCCAATTCCCAATCTGGTAGGATGAGCGTGTCGAAACCCTGACCTGCCTGCGCCAGCGCCGCAGGCACCCGGGAAGGATGGTTCGACTTCGCTCACCACATGGTTTTTCCTTGTCGAGCCACGCGTACGCTGAGGGCACGATGTCCACGCCGTCTTTGGTCAGGTGGGTCCTTCGGGAGGACGCGCATCCGGGCTTCTACGATTTGACCCGCTTAATGAAGCCGGGTGTGTTCAATTCCCGTTCAAGCAGATAGGTGAAATATCCCTGCATGAGACTCTCCGTCTCTTTCTGGACCTCGGGGTCGGGCCGCGCTTTGGACGCCTCGCGGTAGCTCGAGCGTTGAAAATGACGCAGATATTTGAGCGCTTCGATCGAGATGGGCGTCAGGTCGCGCCGGCCCTGCGCGCAGCGCGGGCAGATCGCTCCGCCCGCCAAGAACGAGAAGAACTGGTCTTCCGGCAGGATCTCGCGTCCGCAGTTGGCGCATTCGAAAAGCTGGGGACGGAATCCGAGAAATTCGAGCAGGCGCATCTCATAGTAACGGATCACCAGCCATGGGTCCG
The DNA here is from genome assembly GCA_964447845.1 of uncultured Anaerolineaceae bacterium. Taxonomy (GTDB): domain Bacteria; phylum Chloroflexota; class Anaerolineae; order Anaerolineales; family Villigracilaceae; genus DASXQN01. The sequence goes on along the minus strand of CAYUUJ010000001.1, from coordinate 4,308 downwards.
CTCCGGAGGAAAGTCGGGCGAGGCTTTCCGTCAAAAGTCGAAAGAGCGCCGGGTTGGAGGTGTCGTCCTCATAGGTGAAGCGGTCCAGCAATTCCATAATATAAGAAGCTTACCCCGTCAGGCTCAGGTCTTCGCGCAACGGTTGGTAGGCGTCAATGGTCTCGGCTTGTGTGACGATATACAGGTCGCGGCCTTTAGCGAGCTGCAGCGTGACATGTGTGAACGGTTCGATGTGGCCCGCTTTCCGGGAGGTCATCTTGCGCGCCCCTTTTGCGATGGCGCGCGTCTTGCCGCGCTGGCGCGTGTAGAGCGTCAACAAACGGTCAGCCTCGCCCCAGTCGCTGTGACGCAGGACGATGGCTTCGGCGCGGGAGGAACGAAAATCTGTCAATTTACGATTTACGATTTACGATTTCAGATTTACGATTTGTGCTGGAAGAACGCCAGCACCTTCGGGATTTACGAATGACTGTCGGAAAGATGTTTCGGCATAAAGGCTTCGGGCAACAATTCGCCCACGGTTGTCTCTTTGATCAGTTTTCCGGTTCCATCTGCGATCAACACAACCGTCTCCAGGCTAAACTCGGATAGCACCTGGCGGCAGGAGCCGCATGGTGAACCGCCATTATTCGTAACCACCGCGATCACTTCGAATTCGCGCTCGCCTTCGGACACGGCTTTGAAGACCGCCACCCGTTCCGCACAGATTCCGGTCGGATAGGCGGCGTTCTCGATATTGACGCCGGTAAAGACTCGGCCGCTCTTCGTTCGCAGCGCCGCGCCGACCGGATAGTTGGAGTACGGCGCGTAGGAATGCACCCGGGCTTGGTTGGCGAGAGCGATCAGGGATTGGCGGTCAGCGTCAGTTAGTTTGTTCATGCATCACCTGAGGGCGATATTCGATATTCGAATACTCGATTATCGAATATCGAATTACGATTTCTTCTTCGGCTTGCGTTTCAGTTTCTTGATGCCGCGCGCCGGCATGCCGACGGCCAGCGTATCGGGCGGGACGTCCTTGGTAACCACCGCCCCGGCGCCTGTGCGCGCACCGTCACCGATCTTCAAGGGTGCCACCAGCATCGTATCCGATCCGATGAATACATCCTCGCCGATCTCGGTGGCATGTTTCTTTTCACCATCGTAATTGGCGGTGATCACGCCCGCGCCGATATTCGTATCCGCGCCGATCTGCGCGTCGCCGATATATGAAAAATGTCCCATCTTGACGCCGCTGGCCAGATAGGAATCCTTCACCTCGCCGAAGTTCCCCATGTGGACGCCTTTCGCAAGATGCGCCCCTTTGCGCAAACGCGCAAACGGTCCCATATCCACTTCATCTTCGAGCAGTGCGCTTTCCAGGACGGAAGCCAGCACCTTGCAGCGATCCCCGATCTTCGTATCGCGGATGATCGTATCCGGGCCGATCACATTCCCTTCGCCGATCTTCGTATCTCCTTGCAGATAAGTGTTGGGATGGATGACCGTATCCGGGCCGATCGTGACCCCGATATCTATATATGTAGCGGCAGGATCGGTCAGCGTGACGCCGCTCAACATGTGTCCGCGGTTGATCCGCCTACGCATGGCAGCTTCCACCTCCGCCAGGTGAACGCGCGTGTTGATTCCGATGGCCTCTACGGGATCCTCCATCAGCATGGCCTGTACCGGCAGGCCATCTTTTACCGCCACTTCAACCGTATCCGTCAGGTAATATTCGCCCTTCGCGGAAAGCTGGATGCGCGGCAGGGCGCTCCACAACCACTCCGCCGAGAAACAGTAGCCGCCTACATTTAATTCCTTGATCTGCAACTGCTCAGGGGTGGCTACATATTCCTCCACAACCGCCTGCACTGTCCCGTTATGGTTGCGGACGACGCGGCCGAAGCCATGTGAGTCGTCGGCCATGACAGTCAGCATTGTGATCGGACCGGGGTTGGACTTTTGTATCTCGACCATTTTCTCCAGCGTTTCACCGCGCAGCAGGGGCATGTCCGCATAACAGACCAGGATGAAATCGGTCTGGCCCTTGAGAACAGACTCGGCCTGCATCACAGCATGTGCCGTACCAAGTTGCGGCTCCTGCAGGACTGTCTCAGCCGAATCCCCCAGGAAGTCCGTCACTTCCCCCGCGCCGCGTCCGATCACCACCACGGGCTTCCGGGTGGTGCAGGCTTTAATCGATTCCAGCGCGTGCCAGATCATCGGCCTGCCCGCGATGGGATGCAAGACCTTCGCCAGTTTGGACTTCATGCGCGTCCCTTGCCCGGCGGCAAGCAGGATGGCGGTGACTGTCATGGATTGCTCCTCGTCAAAACAAAAACAGGCTCACGTCCCGCGAGGAGGCGTAAGGCCTGTTGAGATAAAAATCCCCGCGTAGTTCATCCTCGTAGGGGGACGCGGGTCAGGGACTCAAGGCTGGGGCGCCTGGATTCGAACCAAGATCCACAGCTCCAAAGGCTGGTGTGCTACCCTTGCACCACGCCCCAGTGCGGGCAGATTGTATCATACGGCAAATAGAGGGACAACCATGGGATCAACCACCAAGGCACTAAGACACGAAGACACGAAGCCCCAAATTCTTTATTTAAAAACTTTGCGCCTTGGTGACTTAGTGCCTTAGTGGTAAACCATCAAAATTGTTCGATCAGCTTGATTGCTCTTCTTCTCCGGGTGCGAGCCCTAATTGGCGGGCTTGCTCGTACGAAATCACATCCGGATTGGTGGGCGCATTGCCGTGTTTCTCAGCCGCCTGGTCCCAGAACTTATCCATATCGGCGGACTTGATCTTGTTTTTAGGAGCGTCTTTGAGCAAGGCTTCCATTTCAGGCGCCGGCGGCGCGGACGGCAGCTCGCTGGTCTTCTTCTTTTTCTTCGGAGTCGGACCCGAAACTGCCTCGGCTGCGGCTTCGCGCGTGATCGGCTCAGGTGTAACTCCCAGCGATTTCAAAGCCTTTTCAACTTCCAGGCGCAAAGTGTGCATGCCATCCACAGTCTCCAGGACACGCTCGCGCGACAGCAGGCCATTGCCTGCCAGCAGCAACGCATAAGAGGTCTCGACCGGAATTAACAACAGGTCTTGGTCGCCGCCTCTGAAAACATGATAATGCTGCAGCCCCTCCTGGCGGATCAATCTTGAGACCTTTCTGCCTGCGCTGTAGATGGCCATCAACGCCGAGAGCAGTGAAACTTCCATGCTGCTATCAGACAGGTCACCGGCACGCGCCAGGACGCGGCCGCGGTCGCTGAGCAGGAACAAGGCCTGGGCCTTCATCTCCTGTCTGAAATTGGCGAGCAGGTTCGAGAGCCGGCTCTGACTCGGGATGTCCTTGTCACCAGCCTCAGGCGGGAAGATCGTGCGCACCAGCCCCAGGCCGCGCTCGACCGCATCCAGAAAATCTGCCAGTGGAATGGGTTTGTCGAACAGCGCCATGGCCCCCGCGTTGAGCAAGTCATTGCGCGCCTTCCGGTCGTTGCCCATGCCGGTGATCAGAATGACTTTGATCTCCGGGCTGCGGACGCGCATCTTATTCATCAACTGGATGCCGTTGATCCCCGGCAGGAGATAATCGGCCACCAATAAGTCGACATTGCGGCGCGAGGCCTCGAGCAATGCCTCCTCACCGGACGGACATTCGACGATCTCCAATTCATGTCCCAGCGTATCCAGGGTGGCATGCAGGAGCCGCAGGATATCGCGTTGATCGTCAACCAGCAAAATTGTGGATGCCATGATCAGATGATTTTATCAGCCCGGGTCCAGCCCTTGAGCTTACAAAAACCTCTCGGAAAAATGGCAGGCCGACAAATGGCCGGGCACCAGCTCACGCAAGGGCGGCTCCTCAACCGAGCAAATTTGCTCTGCGATCGGGCAGCGCGGATGAAAGCGGCAGCCTTTGGGTGGATTAATCGGGCTGGGCACGTCACCTTTTAAGATGGTCCGTTTGCGCTTTAACTTCGGATTGGCGACCGGGATGGCGGTCATCAGGGCCTGCGTGTATGGATGCAGCGGCCGGCGATACAGTTCTTCGCGCGTGGTCAGCTCCACGATTTTCCCCAGGTACATGACGGCCACGCGATCCGAGATGTGCTCCACAACGCTCAGGTTATGGGCCACGAACAGATACGTCAGGCCAAATTCCTTCTGCAGGTCCTTCAGGATATTCAAGACCTGCGATTGAATGGAGACATCCAGCGCCGAAACCGGTTCGTCGCACACGATGAACTTGGGTTGCAGAGCCAGGGCGCGGGCAATGCCGATGCGCTGCCGCTGGCCGCCCGAGAATTCGTGCGGATAACGGCGGGCGT